>JBELIG010000181.1:0-6597 GCA_042091035.1 Sphingobacteriales bacterium
AAAGTAAATTTAAGTCCCATATTAAGTACTAACTGGTTTGAAATTAGAATAATATTTTGATCTATAAGTAATCAACAAAATACTTTGTATTTGCAATAAATTTAAATCTAAACAGTCATATTTTGATTACTTAGACATTTTCGGTCAAATAAATATATATTTGGGTTCAAAATAGAGCATAATGAAGAACAAGAATTTGATATATGGCAGACATCCTGTATTGGATGCTATAAATAGCGGGAAGACGATTGAGAAGGTTTTTCTTATGCAGGGCACAACGGGCCCTTTGGAAAAGGAGTTGCGCAAATTGAGTCAGATGCATGGTTTTCCAATGTCAATGGTTCCTAAGGAAAAACTGCAGCGTATGGTGCCGCAAAACCATCAGGGCGTTGCTGCTCAAATCGGATTAATTGAGTATAAGCGTATTGAAGATGTTCTTCCTTTTGTGTTTGAAAAAGGAGAGATGCCTTTATTCCTAATCTTAGATGGTGTTACTGATGTAAGAAATTTAGGAGCAATCTCAAGATCAGCATTACTTTGTGGCGTTCATGCAATTATTGTTCCCTCAAAAGGCACTGCGCTTGTCAATGCAGATGCTGTTAAATCTTCGGCTGGAGCTATTCAAAATATTGATATTTGCAGAGTAAAAAGCCTTGTAACTACTATACGTTACCTCAGAGATTCTGGGGTTCAGGTTTTTGCTTCAAATATTCCTTCTGAAAAGGGCTTGCATGAACTTGATCTCACTGGTCCTACAGCTATTGTAATGGGCGATGAAGGTGAGGGTGTAGGCAACGGTGTACTAAAAGAGGTTGACCAAGAGTTTTGGATTCCTCAAATTGGTGATACCAATTCGTTCAATGTAAGTGTAGCCTCCGGTATTGTGCTTTAT
This sequence comes from Sphingobacteriales bacterium, assembly GCA_042091035.1. Lineage (GTDB taxonomy): Bacteria > Bacteroidota > Bacteroidia > Chitinophagales > Saprospiraceae > AM-2324. Next base: position 893 of record JBELIG010000181.1, read on the forward strand.
GAAAGTATGCGCCAACGCCATTTAAAGTCCTAACATTCCGAAGCCTAAAAGTATAATAAAGAAGAGTACGGTGATACCAAAACCAATCAGGAAAAAGTTATAGCTTGCTGCTAGTAGTTTGTATTTTTTGTCCAATACTTTTCCGAGGTTGTACAGGTCGGTGCTAAGGTTTGAATATAAAAGAGTAGTGTCTTTGAACATGTTGTCCATCGCTGCTTCATATTCTTCTTCCGTTAATTTTACAAAGTTTCCGAAAAAGATGAGATTCTTGGAAGTCCCTTGTTTTACAGCATCTGTATCGAGGTGGTTAGTGACTTTCGGTCTAGATGCCAATACTGCCATGGTAAGACTGGCGAGTCCAAAGCATAGGAAAATAACAGAAGGGAAAAATATGCCTGGTTCTATCTCTGATAAGTTTTTGTAGCTCAAGATGGATATGACAACGGTGATTAGTACGGCATTTACGCTGATCATAATATTCGCCTTATTATCTGCTATAGCACTCAGGTTAATATGATTTCGGTAATTAGTTCTGAAAAATGTTTGGATTCCGCTGGTTGGAATCTTTTTTTCTATTTGTCCAAATGCTTTTGTGTCTGAAAGTAGCAACGCTTTTCGCTGTAGCTTTTGGATTTGCTCATGTTGTTCACTTATTCCAAAGGATAGTCTTTCTTGATAAATTTTATTGCTGCCCTCTAGGAAGAAGCTTAGGTCGAGTAAATCTCTAAGGATTAGTTCTTCCCAGTCTAAATCTTCAAAATAGGCACTGACTTTTAATTGCCTTTCTGTTCGAGATATCTTGCTAAATGTTTCTAAATTTTCAATCCATTTAAAGCTATTAATAGCATCTGAGAAAAGTCTAGCTTCGACGGCTATTGGGTCTCCTTGTTTGTTCATGGAGAACAGCGTATAAATGATTTTTTCCTTCAACTCTTCATCTACCTCATGTACAGTACAAAAATCCTTTACGTATGGAATAGCTGTTTCCCAGGGTGTATTATAGTTTTCTTGATAACCCAACACAAGCATGTAGGCAGCAATCTGAGGCGCAAGAATTTCATGTTCCTCAATTTGATTGAATATACCAAGTTGATAGATATGATTGCTTAGATTTTTGGCGAAAGAGAAATTATGTAGGATTAGCCCTTTTGATTTGAAATGATTTATCTTTTCCAAGCAGAACTGGCTTGCTTTAGTTAGCAAAACAGGAGGCACCGCTTGAATATTGGTAGATAGTGCTTTATTCATCTCAAAAAGGTTTATAAATGATAACGTATACCTTACAAATATTATAAAAAAAGGTAAGCATTTCAAGGCTTACCTTTTTATACTTTTAAATATCTTGGACTACAGGTTCTTCTATTTCTTCCTGATGGCCTTTTTTAATTTTAAAGGTCAAACCTTCTTTATTGGTATCTACCATAATGAGGTCTCCTGGGTTAAAAGAGCCGGCAATCAGCTTTTTAGATAAGGGGTTTATGACTTCTTTCTGAAGTACTCGTTTCATAGGTCGAGCTCCAAACTGAGGTTCATAGCCAATATCTGCTAAGAGGTCTATTGCTGAATCACTCAGCGTTATTTTTAGATTTTGTTTGTCCAACATTTTGCGGACATCTTTAAGCAATAGTTTTAAAATCTGTTTTACCTCATCTTTTGTGAGTGGTAAGAACATGATTTTTTCATCTATACGGTTCAAGAATTCAGGTCTGAGGTTATCTTTCAGATTCTCCATCAGCTCTATTCTTGTAGTTTCTAATATTTCGGTTCTATGTTTATCTCCTACTGCTTCAAGGTCTTCAAAGTTTTCAAGTATGGTTTCGGAACCTAGATTAGAGGTCATGATAATAATGGAGTTTTTGAAATCAGCAACTCTACCTTTATTATCTGTCAATCGGCCATCATCCAATACTTGTAAAAGGATATTGAATACATCTGGGTGTGCTTTTTCAAACTCATCAAGTAGTATGATCGAATATGGCTTTCTTCTAACTGCTTCTGTTAGTTGTCCTCCTTCATCATATCCTACATATCCAGGAGGAGCACCTACTAATCTAGATACAGCATGCTTTTCTTGGAATTCACTCATGTCTATACGAACAATAGCTCGCTCATCATCAAACATAAGGTCGGCCAAAGCCTTAGCAAGTTCTGTCTTTCCCACTCCTGTAGGTCCTAGGAATATAAAGGAGCCAATAGGTTTGTTTTCGTCTTGAAGACCTGCCCTTGATCGTCTGACAGCGTCAGAAACAGCCTGAACGGCTTCGTGTTGACCAATTACTCGTTGTCCCAGCTCTTGCTCCAATTCCATAAGTTTATCCTTTTCGGATTGTAACATCCTTGAAATAGGAATTCCAGTCCACTTGGAGATTATATCGGCGATATCATCAGCATTCACTTCTTCATTAGTAAATCTTTTTTCCTGTGGTAGTTGGGCTAGTTTTTCTTCTGCTGCAAGTAACATGGTCTCCTTTTCTTTGATAGATCCATATCTGATTTTAGCAACGGTTTCAAAATCACTTTTACGCTCAGCTTGATCCGCTTCAGTCTCCAGCTCTTCTATTTCTTTTTTAAGGTTTTGAATCGTATCAAGTATCTCTTTCTCGCTTTTCCACGCTGCTTTTATCTCATCCCTTTTTTCTTTGGCATCAGCGATCTGCTTTTTGATAGATTTAAGTAGTTTATCATTCTTTTCTCGCTTGACAGCTTCTTTTTCAATTTCAAGTTGGCGTACTTTACGCTCCCATTCGTCCAAGATTTCTGGAATAGAATCTAATTCCAATCTTAATTTTGCTGCTGCTTCATCAATTAGGTCGATCGCTTTATCAGGAAGTTTTCGATCCGCTAGATATCGATGTGAAAGTTCTGTTGCTGCAATCAAGGCTTCGTCAAGGATTTCGATTTTATGATACACTTCATAGCGTTCTTGAAGTCCACGCAGAATTGATATAGTGTCCTCGATACTTGGCTCATCAATCAATACGGTTTGGAATCTTCGCACTAGCGCCTTGTCTTTTTCAAAATATTTTTGATACTCATCAAGCGTTGTTGCACCAATGGTCCTTAGTTCTCCACGTGCTAGTGCAGGTTTAAGAATATTTGCAGCATCCATTGCGCCATTGCCACCACCTGCTCCGATAAGTGTATGAATTTCATCAATAAATAAGATGATATTCCCATCGGATTCTGATACTTCTTTGATTACTCCTTTTAATCGCTCTTCAAATTCCCCTTTGAATTTTGCACCTGCAATAAGTGCTGCTATATCAAGTACAAAAATAGTTTTGGACTTTAGGTTTTCTGGAACGTCACCATTCACAATTCGCCAAGCTATACCTTCTACAATAGCAGTCTTACCAACACCAGGTTCACCGATTAGAATTGGATTGTTCTTTTTTCGTCTGGATAAAATGTGCAGTGTTCGTCTAATTTCCTCATCTCTACCGACGATAGGGTCTAGTTTGCCTTCTTCTGCACGTTTGTTAAGGTTGAGAGCGTATTTATTAAGTGCATTATAATTACTATCTGTATGTTGGTCACTTACTGTAGAGCCTTTTCTAAGTTCATTTATTGCTGCTATCAATGCTTTCTCTGATGCTCCATGATGCTTTAAAATCTTGGAGCCCTGATCAGAACCTTTTAGGATACCAAGTATGATAAGTTCAAGTGAAATGAAATCATCTTTGAACTCTGCTAGGACTCTTTTTGCTTGACTCAAAGCTCTGTTGGAGTCATTGGATAAGAATTGTCGATCTGACCCGCTGACCTTGGGGTATTTTTCTATTTCTTTGCTTAATTCTTGAGTCAGCGTAATATGATTGATGTTCATTTTTGAGAACAGGAATTTAGGCAGATGTTCATCTGTCTTGAAAATACCCAACAAGAGGTGTGGAGTCTCCACGGTTTGTTGGTCAAGTTCAGCAGCAATCTGCTGAGCTTTAAGAATTGCATCCTGTGCCTTAATGGTGAAATTATCGTATGTCATTCTTAATCTTATTGTCTGATTTATACTTGAAAGATATCAAAATATAAGCCAAGAACAGAAAAATGTCGATTATGGCAGTTATTATTCGACTAAGCTGACAATTTGACTTATAAAATTAATTGGGAATCCTTTTTTCAATAATAGCTTCTATTTGTACTTTTGTAACAAATATAGATTCATGAAATATTTGATAGTCGGTCTAGGGAATATTGGAGCGAAGTATAGAAATACTAGACATAATATAGGTTTTGAAGTTGTAGATCATCTGGCGGAGGCCTTTGGTGTTGAGTGGAAGACCGAAAAGCTTGGAGATCTTTGTGAGTTTAGACACAAGGGGAGGACATTTATTTTGCTAAAGCCAAGTACTTATATGAATCTTAGCGGAAAGTCTGTTCGCTACTGGATGCAACAAAAGAAAGTCGACAAGAAGAATTTACTAGTAGTATTAGATGATTTGCACCTTCCATTTGGAAAACTTAGGATGAGGGGTAAAGGTTCTGATGCTGGGCATAATGGTCTTAAGGATATAGATACTATGACAGAAGGTAATAATTATGCACGCTTGAAGTTCGGTATCGGAAATGAATTCTCTAAAGGTAGACAGGCGGATTTTGTATTGAGTGAATGGAATTCTGAAGAAACAGATGGCTTAAAAGTATTCAAAGAAACTGCATCAAAAGCAGTATTGTCTTTTGGTACTATAGGACTGTCAAGGACCATGAATACTTTTAATACTAAGTAAAAGCTTATTGTTGAATCTTTGCCAGGAGCTTGTCTACTTCTTTTGCAAAAATAGGCTTAGAATCATTTGTTTGAGGCAATTTTGCTGATTCATAAGCTTCTTTGAGTTTAAAATTCTTTTGCGCACAGAATGGAACACCCATTTTATTAAACCAATGCTCTGCTAGATATTCCTGTTCCCATTGGCCTGGGGTAGGTATTAGATACAAGGCTTTTGGGTTTAGGTAAAAATCCATGAGAGATGTGTAGCCTGATCTACATATTATGCGTTGAGCTCTTTGTAATAGTGTGCCTAATTCCTTTCTGTCTACTAAGTCTAAGATTTGAAGGTTCTTGATATTGCTATTAAATGCTCTGGGTTTGTTTGACCCACGGACAAGCACAATTCTTTGATCTATATCAGCAGCTTGTTCGATGACTTTTTTTTCTAGAATGCTTCTTTGTGGTTCAGGTCCGGACAAAACTACCAACAATGGAAGGTCTTCTTTTCCAGGGTTTAGTTTTATTGTTGTAAGAGGTCCAAGGTATTGTTTTGGGGGAGATTTTCTTGTGGAAAGGCTTATTCTGCCAGCTAGATTGTTGCTCTTGTCAAAATCTGGAATCCAGCAATAATCATGCTTATTCATGAAGTAATGGTGTCCAAAATTGGTAAATTTTCTCAACAATTGATTTGGAACAGGAACAGTAAGTTGATGGGTGATAAACACAGATGGTTTTTTCTTACTGTAACAAGTAAGTCTATTATCATTAATAATTAAATCAATCTGACAATCTTTTACAATCCGATTTACAGCTTTATGTTCATTGAATAGAGTATTGATAAGGCGTGGACCTTTTTCAATAATATTTAAGGGCATGAACTTATACTTGTATTTAATATCATAGGGCGGCAATTTATGGAAAATCATATTTGGGTATTCCTTTTTTAAGAAATCCAAAACAATTCCATCTGAAGCAATTTGAATCGAATGCCCTTTTTCGC
>JBELIG010000182.1:0-6567 GCA_042091035.1 Sphingobacteriales bacterium
CATCCATTTCTGGAAAAACATGTTGTCCTAAAATAAAATCAACCTTTGGATTCTCCAGAACACCATCCTTTATCATAAGTGAAGCCCCACCAGGAAGCTTTTCCTCTCCAGGCTGGAAGATCAACTTCACTGTACCAGCTAGCTGGTCTTTGAGCGAATTAATCAACATTGCTGTCCCTAATAGAGACGCAGTATGAACATCATGGCCACAAGCATGCATCACTCCTTCAACTTTAGAAGCATATGATACCTTATTAACTTCCTGAATTGGTAAAGCATCCATATCAGCCCTAAGACCTATACAAGGTCCTTCATGAGCCCCTTTTATTAATGCAACTAAGCCATATCCTCCAAAACCAGTTTCTACTTCAAGCCCAATAGATTCAAGAACCTCGCGAACATATTTCGACGTTTGTTGCTCCTCAAAGGAAAGTTCAGGGTTTGCATGAAGGTGCCTGCGTATCTCTACAATACGATCAAAAATTTCTTCAGACTTTCTAATTAGAATATCATGCATTTTTTCCATAACCCAATTTTCGCCATGCCTTCAATATAACAGTCAGATCTTCTCCCACCTCATAATCTTTAGCATATAAAAAGTCTAATCGATAAAGCGTTGACGTATCAAGATTTGATCCACTCAAACTATCTGCAATACCTAAAACTGCTGGCTTGATGACTGGAAAATCTTTAGAGTCGTTACTTGAATACCCGACCCAAGATTTCTTACCAAACAGAACAAGGAATATATTACTTATAAAGTTCAGTTTATACTCTTGAAAAAATAAAATAATCGGATACAATAGCAGAAAAACTATACTAATGAATAAATCAAACACCCTTTTATTCCTTCTATTTATTGAACTATCAATATTATATCTAATGTCTACAGTATATATCTCTCCACTTGTATTCTTCGAAGAACTTCCAATTATGCTTTGGCTATCCTTTGGTACGATTCTATATTCCAAAGCACTCCCTAGCTTAGTCATCCATTTCATGATTTCTGAGGATGCAATATTTGAACTACAGAATACTAACTCTTCTATTTTGTAGATCTTAACTAGTTCTTCTAAATTCTCCAAAGAACCTAGACTAATTGAAGCCTCTTCCCTTTTGGGACTCAGTATTCCCAATATATTCTTTCTAGCTCCAACTTGATGAAGCATAGCTTTTACTCGAATAGATTCAGACTCTTCTCCTATGATCAAAAGTCTACTGTCCTTGGGACCTCCGAGTCTAAAATTACGATTCTGCACAAAGTGTCTTCCTATACGAATAAGTATAGTCGCAGTAAGCATCCATGAAGCGCCCAATAATATTACAGCTCTAGACGGTCTCCAATCTGCAGGTAAAAGTCCATATGCTGAGGTTAGCAACAAACTACCAAAAAGTATACCCCGAATCAGACGTCTAAGTTTATAAGGCGTGTCGTAGCCTCCACTGTAGTATGAACTGACTAACCAAAAGAGTACATAAATCGGATAATTAATCCATTTGAGTGCATCATCAAAATAGTCTGGGTTCTGAAAGTGATAAGTCGACCAAAATCGTTCTACTACCAATAAGCCTATATACCCAGCTATAGCATCAAAACATGCTAGACCGTATTTCCTGCCAATATTACCAATCAGGGTCATGAATGCTTTGAAATAAATAGCAACCTGAATCAGAAGAACAAAACTACTTGCTTGCCTTCCTTTAAAGTGCTTACGTGCAAAGATTATCATGGCTTGATAAAATGCTTTTACATAATTCAGACTTCCCTTTTTTGTACTCTCTCCTTTATAGTGAATAATACTGGTCTCGGGGAAATAAATATTTTTGTAGCCACCTAGTGTTATTCTGTATGAAAGATCTATATCCTCACCGTACATAAAGAAGGTCTCATCTAAAAGGCCCACTTTATTAAGGGTTTCTTTGCGCATAAACATAAAGGCCCCAGCGAGAACGTCTACCTCTGATGTATCCCACTCGGAGAGATAACCCAAATGATAGGTATTAAAAATTTTAGATTTAGGGAAAAGTCTTGATAAGCCAAATGCCTTAGAAAATGCTACCATAGGAGAAGGGAATCCACGCTTAGATTCTGGAAGAAAAACACCTGCTCCATCGATCATGCGTACTCCAAGACCTCCAACATCTGGATGCCGGTCCATATAGTCGATACATTTACTAAAAGTATCCTCCTCTACTACGGTATCGGGATTAAGCAATAATACGTACTCTGCATTTGACTTTCGAATAGCTTGATTATTTGCTATTGAGAAACCTGGATTATCCTTGTTTGCAATTAATTTAACCCACGGAAATTCATCTCGGACCATAGATACAGAGCCATCTACGGAATTATTATCCACTACATATACATCTGCATCCAGACCTTCTACTGCCTTTTTAACAGAAAGGAGTGCTTGTTCAAGAAAATACTTGACATTATAATTGACAATAATTACACTCAGCTTTAATGTATCACTCATTCTTATAAATTCTAAGGCTATTTCTCGTAGGGTATACGGGCAATGATAGATCGACCCAAAGTTAACTCATCAGCATATTCCAATTCTCCACCAAATGAAACACCTCTTGCTATAGTGCTAATCGTTACATTGAGGTCTTTGAGCTGCTTAGATAGATAAAAAATAGTGGTATCACCTTCGATTGTAGGACTTATAGCCATAACCAATTCAAACTGCTCATCAGGTTCTTTCGTAATTCTATCAATAAGTGAGGTAATATTCAGCTGTTCAGGACCAATACCTTCTATTGGAGAAATCACTCCTCCAAGAACGTGGTAAAGCCCGTTAAATTGTCCAGTTTCCTCGATAGCCATTACATCTTTAAAAGACTCCACTACACATATTTCTTGCCTTTTTCTTGATTGATCAGCACAAACTTGACATACATCAGTATCTGACAAATTATGGCAAATGCGACAATGCAATATCTCATTACGCATTTTCCATACCGCCTCACTAAATTCTCGTACTTTAGTTTCATCTTGATCTACCAAAAAGAGGGCCAATCTCAAGGCTGTTTTCTTTCCGACGCCAGGCAGCATCGCAAGTGCCTCGACAGCAGACTCTACAAGTTTAGAACTATATCCCATTCAACAAATTTACAAAATTTAAATTGTCATATCATTATCTATTGAAACACTATATCTCCACAAAAGTCAAAAAATAAGGTCTTTTACTTGTTAGCAAGTTTATATGTGTTAAATTTGGAGTTAATTACAGAGATGTTCTTTCTTACAACAAAAATTTTAAAAAATGGCTGAAGTCATTAGAATGCCACGTATCAGTGATACGATGGAAGAAGGTACTATAGTTGCCTGGTTAAAGGAAGTTGGTGATGCTGTTGAAGCAGGAGACACAATTGCAGAAGTGGAAACAGATAAAGCCACTATGGAATTAGATTCATATGTTGATGGCTTTTTACTGCATATTGAAGTTCAGGAAGGTACAGTACCCATCAATGGGGTTATTGCTGTAATTGGAGAGGAAGGAGAAGATTGGAAAGGACTTCTAGACAGTTCAAATGAACCTGCTGCTACTAAGTCAGAAGTTGCAGCACCTGCAGCGCCAGCAGAACAGCCAGCCTCACCTGCACTAGTATCAAACGAATCTGTATCTGACGATGATAGAATCAAAGCATCTCCTTTAGCCAAAGCCATGGCTAAAGAGTCGGGAATAGATCTAGCTGCTGTAGCTGGTTCAGGAGATAATGGCCGAATAATTAAAAGAGACATAGAAAAGGTAATGAGCAATGGAGCCGCTATACCACAGCCACAGCAACCTAAAATAGTTGCACCTAGCGCTGAAGCGGGTACTTACGTTGATCATCCTGTTTCAAATATGCGTAAGACAATAGCAAGAAGACTTGGTGAGAGTAAATTCGGTGCTCCTCATTTCTATCTGACTGTTGAAATTGATATGGATAATGCTATCAAGCTAAGAAAACAATTGAATGAAGTTGCTCCAACAAAGCTGTCATTCAATGATCTAGTTATAAAAGCAGCATCTGTTTCATTGAGAAAACACCCTGCTATTAACTCATCTTGGTTGGGCGATAAAATTCGTGAGAACAAAGAAGTAAATATCGGCGTTGCAGTAGCTGTAGACGATGGACTTATGGTTCCTGTTGTTCGCAAAGCAGATATAAAAACGCTTTCACAAATCAATACTGAAGTAAAAGATTTGGCGGGTAAAGCGAAGGATAAGAGACTTGGTATGGATGAAATGCAGGGCAATACATTTACGATTTCTAACTTAGGAATGTTTGGTATTGAAGAATTTACTGCAATCATCAATCCACCAGATGCATGTATACTAGCAGTTGGTGGCATCAGTCAAAAGCCAGTTGTAAAAAATGGTGAGATTGTTGTAGGTAACAGAATGAAAGTAACACTTTCTTGTGACCATAGAGTTGTAGATGGCGCTCAGGGAGCTGCCTTCCTAAAAGATTTCAAAACTATACTTGAAGATCCAATCAGGATTCTGGTATAAGAGAAAATATAATCTAATCTAAAAAGGGATGTTGTTGCATAAACACATCCTTTTTTTATTTTTACGTATATGAAAAAGAAAACCATTGTATTAGGTGCTAGTACTAACCCTGAGCGCTATTCAAATTTGGCAGTAAATCTTCTAGAATCTTACAAGCATCCGATCATTGCCTTTGGTATAAAACAAGGAATCATTGGAAACACATCTATTTCAACTATATTTCCAGAAATCCAAGATACAGATACGATCACTATGTACCTTGGTCCTAAGAACCAAGAATCCTACCTATCTAAAATAATAGCCTTACAACCAAAGCGGGTGATATTTAATCCTGGAACTGAAAACCCTAGCTTTTACATGCGTTTAGAAGAGGCTGGCATAGAAGTACTGGAGGCTTGTACTCTTGTACTCTTGAGGACTGGCCAATACTAAAAAAAGGCACTGTAATCATTACAGTACCTTTTTTTAATTAACGATGTATGCGATAATTAATACCCTTCACCTTTTTTACCTTTATAGCTAGATGAACCCGCACCAGAAGGTGCAGCCATTTCACTATCACCAGCCTCAGCAACAGTAAAAGTAACCCTTCTATTCGCAATAGATGAACCTTCTACAGGAACTAAAGCCTCGTCTTCTCCTCCGTACTGTAGAATAAATCTGCTTCTATCTATTTTATACTTCTCTACAATATGGTCTATTGCAGCATTTGCACGCTTATAAGATAGAACCTCATTATATGCAGGACCGGCAGTCTTATCAGTATATCCTTTTACAACAACTTTAATCGATGTATTCTTATTCATCACAGTTGCTATAGAAGCTAGCTTTGAATAATCTGTGGATCTAACTTTATACGAGTCGTCTCCAAAATTCACACTTGGCAAGAACCAACCTGAAAAGTTAGAATCTCCGGCATTATTTACAGTATTGTTGTTGATCATTTCTGTCACTTCATCACGGGTAATAAAGTCATCAGAACGCATTCCTTGCTCAGAAACACCTTCGCCATTAACAGCTACATTGCTTCCGCTAAAACGCTCTCCATCTTTATAATCCGGAACACCATCACTGTCAGAATCTACAGGAACTCCCTTCGCATCAACTGTAACACCTTCTGGAGTTTCATTATCTTGATCTATCATATCAATGACACCATCATCATCCGAATCTGTAAGGTCTAGCTCTGGGCGTTTCTTCAAAGCGGCTACATCATCAATAATAACCTCCATCGGATTCACCCAATATAATGGCTCTGACAATTTACCTTTCTTTGTAAGGTTAAAGTTCAAGCGAACATTTGCATAGTTAGCAATATCTCTCATTTTAGATTCATCATTAAATCCATCTAAAAGATCGGAGCGCTTGCCAAATACTGTACTTACTTTGTATTCGAAACCTAAATTAACCTTCGGGGATAATTTAAATCCCATACCTATACCCCCATCGACAGCACCTACAACGTTACCTGTTTTTCTACCATCAAGATAAACATCTTCAGCAGTTAAACCAGATCCATCGACAGCAGTCAAGGCAGTAGTAATCTGTGTAGCAGAGGCACCAACAAAGAAATAAGTATTTACTTTTCTAAGTCCAGAATCCCATCTTAGATTATTCAAAGACATAACCCCTTGAATACCTCCAGAAAGATAAGTTGTCTCATAGGAATAGATCCTTGCAACATTATTAGGATTATCAAAAATGGCAGTATGCCCAATCGAATTACCATCTTTATCGATGGTAGAGCCATTGGCCTGTCCATAAAATCCGTCTAAACGAATAGAGAAAACATAATCCAATGCTTTTCGGAAGTGCAATCCACCTCCAAAACCAGGATTAACAGCAAGATCTCCTTGCGAGAAAAAATAGCCTCCATGGATACCGAACTCGGTTCCATCTTTAGGAGTGGCTTGCACTCCTGACAAGCTTGCAACAGATTCGTTCTGTGCAAAACCTGTATAAGTTACCAGAATGAAAATTAAGGTAAACAATTGTGACAAAAAATTCTTCATTGTCCTCGGGTATTAAATTAAATAAAATCTTTTTTCAATCCACAAGA
>JBELIG010000183.1:0-6554 GCA_042091035.1 Sphingobacteriales bacterium
CACTTAAAAAAACTAATTATTTTGTTATTTCGTTACTCTGTTGACTATCTTATGATAGTGTTCAACATGTTCCAGCTTCCCACAAATTAAATTTCAAAGTATGCCAAAGAAGAACATACACTTTTTATTTTTCTTCATTTTCATGACTACTCCCCTATGGCTCCATGCTACTCACAATAGAGCTGGAGAGATTTCTGTCTCACCGATTGGGGAATGTACTGATTTTAGTGTGCAGGCCATTATCACAACATACACTAAAGAATCCAGCCAAGCTGCTGATAGAGATTCTTTGGAAATCTGCTGGGGAGATGGCACCTGTGAAATGGTGATGCGTTCGAATGGACCAGGTAACGATGGTGAAGGTTTAGGGAACGATACTAAAAAGAACCTTTACATCGCTACCCATACCTATACAGCAAGTGGGACCTATACTATTTCAATGACCGATCCCAACAGAAATGGAGGCATTCTGAACGTCAATGCCCCCAATTCTGATACTGTACCTTTTCATATTCAGACCAGTTATACTTTTTTAAATTGTCAATTCGACGGGCCTAATAGCACACCTACGCTTTTACAGCCTCCTATAGATGTAGGTTGTGTTGGACAGCCATTTATTCACAACCCTAATCCAGTAGATCCAGATGGAGATAGCTTATCCTTTGAAATGATTACGCCATTACAGAGTATTCATACTGAAGTTCCAAATTATCAATATCCAAATTTCATTGGTCCTGGACCAGGTAATATATACACTCTAGATCCTATTACTGGTGATTTCTTGTGGACTGCTCCGCAAATAGCTGGAGAATATAATATAGCCATGATCATAATATCGTGGCGGGACGGTGAGCCTATTGACACTATGGTTCGGGATATGCAAATACTAATAGAAAATTGTAATGACAATCAACCTCCGACAATAGATACTGAAGATTATATCTGCGTAGTAGCTGGCCAGACACTATCTGTCGATGTTTTTGCTGATGACCCCAATCCTGGTGACAATGTATTACTCACTGCCCTAGGAGGACCTTTAGAAGCAAATTTCTTTGGTAATGCAAACTTTGATGCACCATTAAATTATACTTCGCCGATTGTAGAAGGCACCTTCGAATGGAACACGCTCTGTGAACATATCAGCGACCAACCTTATTTCATAGTTTTTAAGGCATTAGATGATAATGGAAGTGCTGGACTTGCGAATCTTAAGACCCTTCGGATAAAGGTAGTTGGGCCAGCACCAGAAAATGTAGAAACAGAATCAATTAATAACACCATCCGTGTCACTTGGGATTTGCCCTACATCTGTGAGGATGCAGAAGATGATTACTTTTATGGGTTTAGTGTGTGGAGAAAGATAGGTTCAAATCAATTTCAAATTGACACCTGTGAAACAGGTTTAGATGGTAAAGGATATGAACGCGTAATTGGAATCACCAATGAAGCAGAAAATGGTAAATACATTTATATTGATGATGATGTAGATCAGGGAAAAACATATTGCTACAGGGTAATTGCAAATTTTGCAAAACTAACAAATACCAATTTCCCTCAACCCTACAACTTGGTTGAAAGCTTACCATCTAATGAAAGCTGTGTGCAATTAAATCGAGATGTTCCACTTATGACAAACGTAGATGTTAGTAATACTGATCTTACTTCCGGAACTATATTTGTTCGATGGACACGACCTGTAGCCGAAGACCTGGATACACTTCTGAATCCAGGACCTTATACCTACGAATTACTAATGGCAGAAGGTATTGATGGTACAGACTTTTTCCCTACAGGGTTCTCAGCAACTGCAAATACTTATTCGGAAGCTATAGATACATTCACTACAGTTGAGAATCTTAACACAGCAAGTGAATCTTATCGCTTTAAAGTTGACTTTTTTACTAGTGGAAATACATCGGAAGCATTTGGATCGTCTAATGAAGCATCTTCAGTTTTCCTTTCGATTCAGCCTAATGACGAATCAAATCTTTTAAACTGGGACTTCGATGTTCCTTGGGATAACATCGAGTTTACCGTATTCAAAGAAAACGCACTCGGATTATTTGATAGTATTGCAACAACGGAAGTACCAAGTTTCCTTGAAGAAGATCTTGTTAATGGAAGAAATTATTGTTATTTCATTCGTGCAACAGGGGATTATGGCGTTGAGAGTATAGAGTCTTTATTAATAAATCGATCACAAATAGCTTGTGCATCACCGATAGATCTTATAGCACCATGTCCTCCGATGCTTGAGGTAACTAACATTTGTGATGAAGCTATAAACTGTGTTGAAATAGATCTTTTCAATCAATTGGAGTGGAATAATCCAAACTTTAGCTGTGAGGATACGGACGATGTTGTGGCCTACAATATCTATTTTAAAGATAAGGTAGATGGTGAATATGTAATTATAGAAACTATCGGGGATCCATTCGATACTTTATATCTACATACGCCTGAATTTGGTCTAGCTGGATGTTATGCGATTACCGCTATCGACTCATTTGCTAATGAAAGTACGTTCTCCAATGAAATTTGTGTGGATAATTGTCCTCGTTACGAACTTCCAAATGCCTTTACACCTAATGGCGATGGCGATAATGATGCCTTTATTCCATACCCATATTGTTTTATTGACAGAATAGAGATACAAATTTTCAACCGTTGGGGCGAATTAGTGTTTCAATCTATGGATCCCAATATTAATTGGGATGGAACAAATCAAGCCGGGGATGAACTTCCAGTTGGAACGTACTATTATAAATGTCGTGTTTTCGAAGACAGAGTTAATGGTATTATAGAACGAGAGGATATTCTTTCTGGCTATATAGACTTATTTAGATAATTACATTTTATGTTTACTGGAATCATAGAATCGACTGGTACAATTACCAAGATCGAAAAAGAAGGCACCAACGTACATTTTACGGTAAAATCGCCTATCACGAATGAATTAAAGATCGACCAAAGTCTTGCGCATGATGGCGTCTGCTTAACAGTAGTAGCCATCGAAGGAGATGAATATGTTGTAACTGCGATCGATGAAACATTAATTCGTTCTGCCATAGGAGACCGAAAAGTAGGTGATGAGCTAAATTTAGAACGTGCAATGATCTCCAATGGGAGACTTGACGGACATATTGTTCAAGGCCACGTTGATGCGACTGGTACTTGTGTAGGAAAAGAAAATAAAGATGGATCATGGATATTCACCTTTGAATACACATTGACTCCTGAGCATTTGCTTGTTGACAAAGGCTCTGTATGTATCAATGGAGTAAGCTTAACTGTTGTAAGCCCTGTAGAAAACAGATTCAGTGTTGCTATCATTCCTTACACGTATGAACATACCTCGTTTAAGCATATCGAAATCGGGTCAAAAATAAACCTTGAGTTTGATATCATAGGAAAGTATATGGCTAAGTATATGCAGGTGTATGCTAAATAAGTTAGCGTATAAGCTTCATTATTAATCCAAAGAAAAAAGGCTGAGCAGATATCTGCTACAGCCTTTTTTTATGATTTAAAGGATTATTTTATTGCTCGTAATCCTCATCGTCTTCATACATTGCTTGACGCTCTAAATAAGCTTCATGCTGTTCTTTACTTGTCACGAAAATTTCTTCGTACTTTCTGAAACCTGTACCTGCTGGTATTGGCTTACCTACGATTACATTTTCTTTAAGTCCAAGTAGATTATCAGACTTAGCACCGATTGCCGCCGTACTTAAGACCTTAGTCGTTTCCTGGAATGATGCTGCTGAAATCCAGCTCACAGTTCCCAAAGAAGACTTAGTAATACCTTGAAGAAGTGGAACAGAAGTTGCAGCAACTGCATCTCTAAACTGAACTACTTTCTTATCATTGCGCTTCAGATATGAATTCTCTTCTCTAAGCTCCCTCAATGATACAATCTTACCAGCATAGAATGCTGTAGAATCACCTGCATCTGTAATGAACTTCTTGTCAAAGATCCAATCATTCTCATCAAGGAATGCAAGCTTCTCAACAGCCTCACGCTCTAAGAATTTTGTATCACCTGGATCAGCAATAGTAACTCTACGCATCATCTGGCGAACGATCACCTCCATATGCTTATTGTTAATACCAATACCTTGAGAACGATATACATCTTGAACTCCATTAATCAAATACTGCTGCACTGATAATGGGCCACGGATACCTAGAAGATCTCTTGGAGCAGTAGCACCATCAGAAAGAGGTGTACCAGCTCTTACAAAGTCACCATCCTGAACTAGAATGTGCTTAGAAAGACCAATTAGATATTTACGCTTCTGAAGATCTTTTGAAAGTACAGTAACCTCGCGGTTACCACGCTTAATTTTACCGAAGCTAACAACACCATCAATTTCAGATACAACTGCAGGATTCGAAGGATTTCGTGCTTCAAACAATTCAGTAACACGAGGAAGACCACCGGTAATATCCTGAATCTGAGACTGTTTACGTGGAATCTTAGCAATCTGCTGACCACTAATTATTGTTCCTCCGTCACTAACAGAAAGCAATGAACCTACTGGAAGGTTGTAACTTCTAAGTTCTTCTCCTTCTTTGCTAATGATTTTGATCGTAGGAATCTTACGCTTATTCTTAGATTCAATGATTACCTTTTGTACGTGACCTGTTTGATCATCACGCTCAGAACGGTAAGTCATACCTTCTTCGATACTCTCGAATTGAGTAGTACCTGAGAATTCTGAAACAATCAAAGCGTTGAATGGATCCCAATCACAGATCTTGTCTCCTTTAGCAATTGTTCCACCTTCTTCAACATATAGATTAGATCCATAAGGAATGTGGTGCGTTACAAATACTTTAGTTTCTTTTTCATTAGTGATTCTGATTTCACCTGTTCTAGAAAGAACAACATTCTTTACAGTATCACCATCTTTATTTTCTACAGTACGAATACCGTCAAATACTAATTTACCTTCAAACTTAGATTCGATCTCTGACTCAGTTTTGGAAACTGAAGCGATACCACCCACGTGGAAGGTACGAAGTGTAAGCTGAGTACCAGGCTCTCCAATTGACTGAGCAGCAATGATACCTACAGAATCACCTAATTCCGTGATACGTCCTGTAGCTGTATTCAAACCATAACATGTACGACAGATACCACGTCTTGCATCACAAGTAAGCACTGTACGAATAGCTACTGTTTCAATACCAATCTCCTGGATATGTTCAGCCATTTCATTAGTAATGAATTCACTCTTACCCAAAAGTTGGTCTCCATTCTCAGGATTTAGTACAGGTCTTAGTGTATAACGCCCTTTGATTCTATCAGATAGATTTTCAACAACCTTATCACCTTCAAAAAGAGTTGATGTTTCAACACCTCTAAGTGTTCCACAATCCTCTTCCATAACTACAACATCCTGAGCAACATCTACAAGACGACGTGTTAAATAACCGGCATCGGCAGTCTTAAGTGCTGTATCGGCAAGACCTTTACGTGCACCGTGCGTTGAGATAAAGTACTCAAGTACAGAAAGACCATCCACGAAGTTTGAAAGAATTGGATTCTCTACAATAGCACCTCCAGAGTCACCTGATTTCTTTGGCTTAGCCATAAGACCACGAAGACCACAAAGCTGCTTAATTTGCTGCTTAGAACCACGTGCTCCTGAATCAAGCATCATATAAACAGAGTTGAAACCTTGCTTGTGTTCAGCAAGCTCTTTCATCAACACATTTGTAATATGATTATCGGCAAAAGTCCACTTATCAATAATCTGGTTGTAACGCTCTGAGTTGGTTATTAGACCCATCTCATAGTTACCCCATACTTCATCAACTTCACTTTGAGCCTTATCTAGTGTATCAAGTTTAACTGATGGCGTAATCAAATCACCCAAGTTGAATGACAGACCTCCTTTGAAGGCCCACATAAATCCTAGTTCTTTAATTTTGTCTAAGAATTCACCGGCAATTGGCAAGCTTGTACGCTTGATTATTTTACCAATAATCTTCTTAAGGTTACGCTTAGTCAATAGTTCATTGATAAACGGAAGGTGTTCAGGAACTGCCTGATTGAATAAGACACGACCACAAGTAGTATCTAAACGCTTCATGACAAGGTTACCCTCTTCATCTTCTTGTCTAGCCCTTACATTGATCTTTGCATGCAAATCAAGCTTACGCTCATTGTACGCGATCATAACCTCTTCAGCGGAGTAGAAGTATCTACCTTCACCTTGAATCTTTACTTCTTCCGTAGAGCTTTTCTCTTTGGTGATGTAATAAAGACCAAGAATCATATCCTGAGAAGGAAGTGTAACGGGTGAACCATCTTGTGGATTCAACATATTGTGTGCAGAAAGCATCAATACCTGAGCCTCAAGAATAGCTGCATGAGATAACGGCACGTGTACCGCCATCTGATCACCGTCAAAATCGGCATTGAAGGCACCACATACAAGCGGGTGAAGCTGAATTGCTTTACCTTCTATCAACCTTGGCTGGAAAGCCTGGATAGATAGTCTGTGTAGAGTTGGTGCACGGTTCAATAGTACCGGGTGACCTTT
>JBELIG010000184.1:0-6552 GCA_042091035.1 Sphingobacteriales bacterium
CAGCACTAGGTTTTGGCTGTGGGCCCCTTTTGATTGCAAAAGAAAAATTAGACCACGATATTATAAAAAAAGGACCAGTTGCTATCCCAGGAGAACTAACTACTGCTCACTTTTTACTAAATCTCGCCTATCCTGATATCCAAAATAAAAAAGCTATTCTTTTTTCTGAAATAGAGTCCGGCGTGCTAGATGAAACCTATAAAGCAGGATTAATCATACACGAAAACAGATTTACCTATCAAGAAAAAGGCTTGGTAAAGATTATTGATCTTGGAGCATTTTGGGAAGAAAAGTTCAAACTTCCAATTCCTCTGGGAGGAATATTCTGCAGAAGAAATTTTGACTCAAATCTTACAGAGAAAATCAATAGGGTCATTCGTCGTTCCGTAGAATTTGCTTTTTCCCATCCAGAGGAGCCAAAAGCATTTATTCAACAGCACGCACAGGAGATGGAAGCAGAAGTACAACAAAAGCATATAGATCTATATGTGAATGAATTCTCTGTTGATCTTGGCAAGGAAGGACAGGCAGCGGTGCAGCACCTATTTGATTATGCCCGAAGCCAAAAAATTGTGCCGAAAAGTGATCTTCCAATATTTCATAAATATTCGGAATGATTTATTAATTTTGCACAGATTTTAAAGAACTGAATTTAGCCAATAGGTTATTATTATCTAACAGAATAATTTCGGAAACATGATTATTGGTGTTCCAAAAGAAATAAAGAACAACGAAAACAGAGTTGCTCTTACTCCAGCAGGAGCTTATGAACTTACAAAAAGAAATCACACTGTTTACGTACAATCCACAGCGGGTGTAGGAAGTGGTTTTATAGATGCTGAATATATCGAAGCAGGTGCTCAGATTCTTCCAAGCATCGAAGAAGTTTACGATATTGCAGAAATGATCATGAAGGTTAAAGAACCGATTGAATCGGAATATAAATTGATCAAAGAGGATCAGTTAGTATTTACTTACTTCCATTTTGCATCCTATAAGCCCCTTACAGAGGCAATGATCGAAAGTAAGTCTGTTTGTCTGGCCTACGAAACTGTAGAAAATACAGATAGAAGCCTTCCTCTTTTAGTGCCTATGTCTGAAGTAGCTGGAAGAATGGCTATTCAGGAAGGTGCTAAATACCTTGAGAAACCTGTCAAAGGTCGTGGTGTTCTTCTTGGCGGTGTGCCAGGAGTATCTCCAGGTCGTGTCCTTATTCTTGGTGGAGGTATTGTAGGTACACAAGCTGCAAAAATGGCTGCAGGTCTTGGTGCTGAAGTTACAATCATGGATATCAACCTAAATCGTCTACGCCAATTGTCAGACATTATGCCTGCAAATGTAAAGACGATCTACTCCAATGCATACAACATTAAAAATGCGATCAAAGATCACGATCTTATCGTTGGAGCAGTTCTAATACCAGGAGCTAAGGCACCAAATCTGATCACTAAAGAAATGCTGAAAGACATGCGTGCAGGAACTGTACTTGTCGATGTAGCGGTTGATCAAGGAGGATGTATAGAAACCTGTAAACCAACAACACACGAAGATCCTACATATATCATAGATGATGTAGTTCACTATTGTGTTGCTAATATGCCTGGTGCTGTACCTTACACATCTACGATCGCACTTACAAATGCAACTTTACCATATGCACTTCGTCTAGCAGATAAAGGCTGGAAAGCGGCATGTAAAGCTGATGAGTCTTTAAAGAAGGGATTAAATGTCATCCATGGTGATGTCGTTTATGAAGGTGTTGCAGACGCATTTGACCTTGAACTAAAAAATGTTGACGATTATTTAAGCTAAATAAAACTGATAAATATGCAGAAGGAAACAATGTCACTTAATTCTAAAGACCTAATAGCTTTAGAGGATAAATATGGTGCCCACAATTATCATCCACTACCAGTAGTCTTGGCAAAAGGAGAAGGCGTATATGTGTGGGATGCTGAAGGAAAAAAATACTTTGATTTCCTTTCCGCTTATTCAGCTATCAATCAAGGACATTGTCATCCACGTATTGTTCAAACCATGAAAGATCAAGCGGAAACGCTTTGTCTTACATCTAGAGCATTTTACAACGACAAACTCGGTGTTTATGAGCAATATATCACTGAGTACTTTGGCTTCGACAAAGTCCTGCCGATGAATTCAGGTGCAGAAGGTGTTGAGACAGCTATCAAAATCTGCCGAAAGTGGGGTTACGAAAAGAAAGGAATTCCATTAAATGAAGCGGTTATAGTAGTTTGTGGTCAAAACTTCCATGGTAGAACAGTAAGTATTATATCGTTCTCTTCAGACCCTGATGCAAAAGGTAAATTCGGACCTTACACACCTGGTTTTGAATCTATTCCTTATAACGATATTGATAGTTTGAAAGCGATCATAGAGAAAAAGGCGGACAAGATTGCAGGATTCATGGTAGAACCTATACAAGGAGAAGCAGGAGTATTTGTGCCTGACTCAAACTTTATAAAGGAATCTGCTGCTTTGTGTAATGCAAATAACATCCTTTTCATTGCAGACGAAATTCAAACTGGTATTGCAAGAACAGGTAGCTTATTGGCGATCTGTGGAGATTGTACTTGCCAAGGACATTGTGAACAACAAGAAAGTTATACAAAGCCGGATATTCTTATTTTAGGAAAAGCACTATCTGGAGGAGCTTATCCTGTATCAGCAGTACTTGCTAATGATGCAATCATGGAAGTAATCCAACCTGGCCAACATGGATCTACCTATGGAGGTAATCCGATTGCATGCGCTGTTGCTATTACTGCACTTGATGTTGTAAAAGATGAACACCTTGCTCAAAATGCGCGTAAACTTGGGAATCAATTCCGTGCAGAAATGCAAAAATTGGTAGATAAGTTCGACATATTGAATTTAGTAAGAGGTAAAGGTCTTCTCAATGCGGTAGTTATCAATGATAGCCCGGACAGCAGCACAGCATGGGATATCTGTGTTAGACTTGCTGATAACGGTTTACTTGCAAAGCCAACCCATGGAAATATCATCCGCTTTGCTCCTCCCCTTGTTATGACGGAAGAGCAACTTATGGATTGTGTAGCCATTATTGAAAAGACAATAGCTGAACATATTAGCGCTTAAATAAAAAAGCTTCGGGCATTTCCCGAAGCTTTTTTTTAGACTTTTATATCTTTATTATAGATATACTTTTATTATAGTTTTAACTAATACAGTTCTTACGATAATAATTTACGTAGAATAGAGGTTTATATAATACTATTTTTTTAAATTGACTATAGAATCTTATTCACCCCCTTCTTATTAAAAAGAGCTCGTAATGATCCTAAGCAATTACTTGCATTTTTTAAGCCAAAAAATTCAATTACCAAACCAGCCATTAGCTATGTTTCGATTAAAAGTTATTTTATCAAGCTGTCTGCTGAGTTTTTTGTTACAGGTCCAAGTAACAGCCCAAAAAACAGCCGTCCAGTCAGATCCTTATGAATCACTTAAATATGCTGATCAACTATTCAACAATGGTGTCTACACAGCTGCACAAAGTCAGTATGAGAAGACCATTGAGATGATCAACCCTGCTAATTCAACTACCTTTGCTACTTACAGGAAAAATGCTGAGTTGGGTTATGCAAAATGTGCCGTGCGGCAGGATCTGCCTAATGGAGAGCGTCTGATTGAAGACTTCATAAGAACCTACTCCCCTGATCCAATTGCAAAGGATGCTCTAATTGAATTGGCTGACTTCTATTTCAACAAAAAGGAATATGAAAAAGCATTGAAATATTTCAATTCATCGACGTCCATAAACTTTGGGAAGGAAAAACAAGCAGAAATTGATTTCAAGGTCGGTTATTCCTACTTGGTTAAGAAGAACCTGAATCAAGCTGCATCTGTTTTTAGCAAATCCCTAGATGTAGAATCCGACTATCAGTATGACATTATCTACTATTATGCAATCTGTCAATTTAAACTTGGCGATTATAGGAAGGCGAATATCAACTTCAAAAAAGTAGAGAAGTCTGTAAAATATAAATCACATGTTCCCTTTAATATTGCACAGATATACTTTGCAGAGGGAGACTACCGAAAAGTCATCGAATACGGGGAGCCTAAACTCAATCAAAAAAGAATCCGAAACAGAAAAAATATATGCCAACTTGTAGGTTGTGCCTATTTTGAACTTGGCGATTATGAAAAGGCCCTACCCCTACTGGAGGTGTATGAGCAAGAGAGTCAAAAACTACCACAAGAAGATTTCTATCGACTTGGATATGTTTATTATGAGACGGGCAATTATGAGCAGGCAGCTGATAAATTCGGTGAATTGAATAATGAAAAATCTAAACTGGGTCAATATGCTCAATTCTATTCAGGTATCTCCTACCTGAAGCTCAAGAATAAGCGTATGGCACATATTGCCTTTGGTAAAGCGAAAGAACTAAACTTTGATGAGGAAATTGCAGATGAAGCGAATTTCAACTTTGCAAAACTCAGTTATGAATTAGGGCGTAACCGCGAAGCATTATCTGTCCTTCAAAACATCGAAAAAGGGTCTCCCTATTTCAATGAATCCCAAAATATCATGAGTGATATTTTTATGAAGGATAAGAATTATGGCAACTCTATAGCAATCATGGAAAACATGGACGGCCGGTCTCCTCAATTGAAAGAAACCTACCAGAAGATCAACTACCTATATGGTCTGCAATTGTATAAAGAGGGTAAATTCGAACAGGCACATAGACGACTATCGAAGGCCCAAAAAGATGCAGTTAGTCAAAAGACGAAGGCTGAATCACTATTTTGGCTTGCGCAGCTAGAATCTCAATTCGGTAATTCAGATGCATCCATAAGAAGCTTAAACAGCTATTTTGCTATGGGCAATGTGCTCAAGCAATTAGATGAATCTGCTTCCGTTTATAATGCGAATTATTCCATGGGATATAATTACCTAAAGAAGGCTAATTATGATATGGCTAAAAAATATTTTGAGCGAGCGGCAAAAGGCATTGAAAACAACCGCTCATTTATCAAATCTGCCTACATAAAGAACGAAATACTTGGTGATAGCTATATCCGCACCGCAGATTGTTTCTTCAAAACAGGAAACTACTCTAGTGCACGCAAATATTATGACAAAGCAATCAACAAGCGTACTAGAGATTTCGTCTACGCAATCTACCAAAAAGCACAAATAGAAGGATTACTGGATAATAAAACTGAAAAGATCTTACTCTTGGAAGAAGTATTTACTAAGTATCCAAATTCTCAATATGGAGATGATGCCATGTTTGTATTGTCTGAAACCTATTTGGAGATCAACAATAAGCAAAAAGCACTCGATGTACTCAGAGATCTTGTTGAAACCTATGGCACTAAGTCTGAATGGATAAAGACGACCTATCTAAAAATGGGACTCATCGCATTCAATCAAGGTAACATGTACAATTCTGCAGATTATTACAAAGCGGTCTTTAGATTGAATCCAAGTCAGGAAGAAACACAGATTGCAAAGGATGCCTTAAAAGAGATCTATATTGACAACCTGGGTGACGCCACAGCATATAACAACTTCATCAAGTCTATTCCAGGTATGGATATCGACAACAACTTGGAAGAAGAGAATTATTACTTAGTTGCAAAGGCGAAATATGATATTGGAGAATGGGAATCCGCTATTGACAAATACACCTTCTATCTAAGCAACTATCCAAGAGGGTTTAGAGCACCAAAGGCAAGATATGAGCGTGCAGAGTCCTATTACTCAAACAAGCAGTATGATGATGCATATGGAGACATTGAAGAAATACTAGCAGAAAATGAAGAGGTGTATATTGAACGTGCACTTGAACTAGCGCTACTTATCTCCTACGATTATAAAAAAGACTTTGAAGCTGCATTTAATTATGCAGAAAAACTGAATGAGACAACCTTGAATAGTATGCTCAAGACAAGAGCGCAAAACTATGGTCTTGTTGCTGCTTACAAGATTGGAAACACAAAGGGCGTTTCTGATATGGCAAAGCTTTTAAAAAACAATCCAGACGCAGAAGAACGCTATAAGATCAAGGCACAGCATTTCTTAGGCAAACTAGCATTTGAAAATACAGATTATGGAACTGCTCTTCAAGCCTTCCAAGAAGTTATAGATGCACCGAATGCAGATGACCGAGGAGAAGCCATGTACCTCATCGCAGAGATTTATTACAAGCAAGGCAAATTAGAAAAGTCTGCTGAGGTGATCGATGAGATCTTCAACAATGGGTCAAACTACTACTTTACAGAAAAAGCTCTTTTGCTTTTGGCAAATATCTCTATAGACAATGGAGATTACTACACCGCAGAAGCAGCGCTCGAAGCATTGATCGATAATTACTCAGAAGATGAAAGCGATCCTGGACACCTCGCCGAGGCAGAGGAAAAGCTTAAAAAAGTCAAACAACTTATTGCACAGAATAGCCGAATTGAAGACTCCGAGGACCTTCAATTTGATAATGATAACGATGATGATGACGGTGGTAATGAATAGGTTAAAGCTAAAAGAAAAAACAATGAAAA
>JBELIG010000185.1:0-6533 GCA_042091035.1 Sphingobacteriales bacterium
AAAAAATGACGCTTCAAGCTCTTGCAGAACAAGTATGCCAAATCTCAATGAAAGCCGGCAAGGCCATTCTTGATGTTTATGATACTTTCGACCCAACTGGTATCAAAAAAAAGGAAGACGATTCACCTCTTACTATAGCAGATCAAAAATCTAATGAAATTATTTGCTTCCACCTAAAGGGCCTCAACAAAAAGTACCCAATCATCTCTGAAGAAAACAAGCAGGTTGATTATGAAGAACGCAAAGAATGGAAACGCTGTTGGTTAGTTGACCCACTAGATGGAACCAAAGAATTTATCAAAAGAAACGGTGATTTTACTGTAAATATCGCCTTGGTCGAAGATCAAAAAATCATACTAGGAGTAGTCTATATCCCCGTTACAAACAAATGTTACTTTGCATTTAAAGATGGTGGAGCACACGAATATATCTCTGCCGGCAACTACAAAAAACTTGAGGCAATGGCATTTAGCAAAACAGATGAAGGTCTAAAATTTGTTTGCTCAAGATCGCACCTAAGCGAAGAAACCAAAACCTATGTTAATCAATTCAACAAACCAGAATTCGTTTCAAGAGGCTCATCACTTAAGTTTCTGATAATAGCAAACAATGAAGCACATATATATCCTAGACTTGGTCCAACAATGGAATGGGATACAGCTGCAGCTCATATTATCCTTGAAGAGGCTGGGGGCAAAGTTTATCAACTAGACCAGAAAGAGTTACGATACAATAAAGAAAACCTCCTAAATCCGTACTTTATAGCAGAAGGTAATACGAACTAATCTAGAATGACAAAATTTTCAGCAGTAATAATAACCAAAAATGAAGCAGACAACATTGAAAGATGTATCCGTAGCCTTTTGCCCATTACTGATGAAGTGCTAATTGTAGACTCAGGATCTACAGATAAGACCAAAGAGATAGCCCAGCAGCTAGGTGCACGTATTATCGAAACATCCTGGGAAGGATACGCAGCAACCAAAAACATTGGGAATGAAGCTGCTGCAAACAACTGGATCATATCAATAGATGCAGACGAAGTGCTCTCAGAAAAACTGCAGCATTCGATCCAAACGCTAGAGCCAAAAGCCAATACCGTGTACATTTTAAACCGAATGACTAACTACTGCGGTAAATGGATCAAGCACTCTGGGTGGTTTCCAGATAAAAAAATTAGAATCTTCAATAGAGCACAAATATATTGGCAAGGTGATTATGTACATGAGACGCTTAATATCCCAGCAGCTTATGAGACATTAGAACTACCCGGCATACTAGAACACTTTTCATACAAAAGCCTTGATGATCATTGGCAACGATTAAATAAATACGCAGAGCTATCCGCCCAAGAACTGCATGCTAAGGGTAAAAAGGCTACATGGATAAAGCTTTGGCTTGCGCCATCCTTTAGATTCTTTAGAACCCTTATTCTTAAAAAAGGAATACTAGACGGCAAGGAAGGATGGATCATAAGTAGCAGAAATGCATACTTGGTGAGAAAAAAATACCGCCTACTTAATCAACTAAACAATACAAATAATGACCGCCCCTAAGGTACTTCACATATCCACTGCTAAGACCTGGAGAGGCGGAGAACAGCAGATCGCATATTTAATGCAAGAACTTAGGAATAAGCAGGTTGACCAATTTGCTTTTTGTATTCAGGGCGGTGCATTTCATGATTTCTGTGTTAAAAATAAATTCAAAGCAACTCCCTTTAAAAAGAGATTCTCTATAAATCCTTTAGTTGCTGCAAAGCTCAAGAAAGTAGTAAAAGCTTTAAACATAAATATCATTCATTGCCATGATAGCCATGCGCACACCTTTGCATATATGGCGATCCGTTTATTTGGCTTAGACTGCCCTATCATTGTTTCCAGGCGAGTAGATTTTCCGATCAATAGCAGTACGCTTTCTCATTGGAAATACAAACATCCCTCGATCAAAAAAATCCTTTGTGTTTCAGACCAAATCAAAGAAATCATAAAAAAGGATGTGCCTGATCATGGACATATTCATACCGTTTATTCTGGTGTTGATTTATCCAGATTCAAAAATTCAAAGACAGATATTCTTCGAACGGAATACAACATTCCAAGCTCAAGTCCCATTGTTGTCAATGTAGGGGCACTGGCGGATCATAAAGACCAAATCACCTTCGTACAGACAATTGATATTCTAAGACAGAGTATCCCAGACCTACGGGCATTTATAATCGGCAAAGATCAAGGAGAGCAAGTACACATCGAAGAAGAGATCAAACGCTTAAAACTCAATGATTATATTGATTTAACTGGATTTAGATCGGATGTTCCGCTAATACTCCCCCATGCAGATATCTTTCTGTTCACCTCTAAAACTGAAGGCCTAGGGACTTCCATATTGGATGCCTTTGCTTCTGGCCTTGCAGTAGTTGCCACCCCAGCAGGCGGTATCCCAGAATTAGTCATACATAAAAAAACAGGTCTCTTGGGTAAGATAAAAGATCCTTTCCTGTTGGCTGAATTGGCAATAGAAGTGATTCAGAACAATGCACTCAGACAAAAGCTAATCGAAGGAGCGAAAGCACATGTTTTGAAATTCTCTAAAGAAAATACAGCTAAAAATACACTCGAACATTATCGAGAAATACTCGACTAATCCTGTTGAGCTTTAAAATATGCTTTAACTTTTTTGGCAATGGATGGTCCAACGACCTCTGTAAGCTCACTAACAAGCGCTACTTTAACCTGCTTGACAGACCCAAAGTGATTCAGTAACTTATCTGCAGTGTTTGTACCTACACCTGCAATGTTTGTAAGTTCAGTTTGCGTAAGACCCTTAGAGCGTTTATCCCTATGAAAAGTGATGGCAAATCGGTGGGCTTCATTACGAGCATGCTGAATCAACTTCAAAGATTCGGATTTCTTATTGATATAAAGTGGAATGGAATCTCCCGGGAAGAAAATCTCTTCCAAACGCTTAGCGATACCTATAACCGTCATCTGACCAACTAAGCCCAACTTTTCAACCGCTTTCATTGAAGAACTCAACTGCCCTTTACCGCCATCAATAATTACTAGTTGTGGCAATGTTTCACCCTCATCCCTCAATCGTTTGTAACGTCGAAAAACTACTTCCTCCATTGAAGCATAATCATCTGGACCTTCAACTGTTTTAATGTTAAAATGTCGATAATCTTTCTTAGATGGTTTAGCATTTTTGAATACGACACAGGATGATACAGGGTATGAACCTTGAAAATTGGAATTATCAAAGCATTCAATATGCAATGGAATTGCATCCATCTGAAGATCATTCTTTAAAGTAGTCAATATGCGTTCGGTATGAGTCAGTTTCTTGACCCTATTAGCCTGCTCTTTTTGCAACTTAAGAATGAAATACTTTACATTTTTCTCGGAAAGCTCTACAAGCTTCCTCTTATCCCCAATCTTCGGAACAATTACTTTAACATCTTCCTCAGGTAATAAAATAGAAAATGGGACTAAAATTTCCTTAGACAAGGAATTGAATTTATTCCTAATCTCTGGCACAGCAAAAGTAAGGATGTCCTCATCTGTTTCGTCTAACTGCCTAATAACTTCTTGAGTGTAAGTATTAATTATTGCCCCGTTGACAATCTTGATATAATTGACAAAGGCCGTACCCTCAATACTTGCTACAGAAAATACATCTACATCTTGTATCGTCTGACTGACAACCATAGATTTACCTTGATAATCTTCAAAGGCCACAAGTTTTTCTTTAATAGACTGTGCCTTCTCAAATTCAAGCTGCTCTGCATGCAATCTCATTTGATCAACGAAGTGCCGCTTTACATGTGCAAAATTACCTTTGAGAATATTCTTGATCTGATCAATCTTATCATTATACGGCTCTTCTTCTTCCAAACCCGTACATGGCCCAAGGCAATTTTTAATATGATACTCTAGGCAGAGCTTATACTTTCCGGCATTTATATATTCTTCTCCCAAATTATAGGTACAAGTCCGGAGGGGAAATAGATGCTTTATCAGATCTAAGAGAACCTTTATTCTCGACTTTGAGGTATATGGCCCAAAGTAAAAAGAACCATCTCGAATGACTTTTCTAGTAATAAAAACCCTTGGAAAACGCTCTTTCTTAATGCATATATAAGAGTAACTCTTACCGTCTTTAAGCATTACATTATACCTTGGCTGTAACTTTTTTATTAGGGTATTTTCCAATAAAAGCGCATCTGTCTCTGTCTCAACAATAACAAACTCAAGCCTTTTTGCCTGCTTTACCATTATCCTGGTCTTGTTGCTCTGATGTTTTTTGTCGCCAAAATAGGAGGAGATCCTATTTTTAAGATTCTTGGCTTTGCCCACGTATATAATTACATCGTTATTATCAATGTACTTATAGACCCCAGGGTCCTTTGGCAAATCAGGTAATAAAACTTTGTAATCGTCTATTGTCATAATACACAAAAAATACAATGTAAGTAATTGTCTTTCACTGAACGAATAACCTAACAGATAGATATTACTTTTGTTGAAGATAAATTATAAACTCAATACCTCAATTGTAACTCCTTAAAAAATCAAATTTTTTCCATTAGCCGAGTACGAATTGCTGTAGACAGCGGAAAATTAATTTGAACAACTTAAACAAACACTATGTCAGGATTTCTATTCGTAAAACAATTATCGAAGATCAAGTCTGAATCTAAATATAATAATCTTTTTCTTCCAGAGCCTTTCTCAAATGTAAGATCTAAGTTTATTAGTGCATCCATGAACAAAGAGATCAAAAACACAACGATCCTTTATCTGGATGACAAGAATTTTCAAAAAGGCAATATGGTCGTTCTTGACCCCAAAACAGGTCTACCTATATGGGAAATGCCATTTAACTTGGACGAGATAAACTAAACTTTACTTTTCATACAAATAATTAGTAAAACAATCATTACATTAGCAACAAATAGTTTGCTAATGAACACAGATGTTTTGCTTGATGTTGAGCATATGACTGGATTCCTAATTGAGCGTAGTTCAAAAAGGATGAAACAAGTATGCCAACAAATTCTAAAAGAGAAGGGATTCAACATTACAGTTGATCAATGGGTCGTATTGCAAGAACTCAACAAGAATGATGGGCAGGGTCAAATTGCCTTGGCAAACAGTACATTTAAGGATGCTCCTACTATTACTCGAATCATAGACCTACTATGTCAAAAGGGATATGTAGAGCGGATTAACAATCCGGATGATAGGAGAAGATTCAAAATATGTCTAACACAATCGGGAGATAATCTCGTTTCTGATGTTGGTCCACATATTCTTGAATTTAGGAAAAAAGCATATGCCGGATTAAACCAAGCACAGCTGGCCAATCTGAAGCAGTCCTTAAATCATATTTTTGACAATCTAAACGCCATATAAATCACAGGCCTATGCATTATCATTCACTTGGGAAAATACCCCCAAAGAGACATACCCAATTCCGTAAACCGGATGGGAGTCTTTATCATGAGGAGCTGTTTTCAACAGAGGGATTCAGTGACAACTATTCTCTCCTATATCATGCCAATGCACCCACACAGATCACTCAAGTAGGTGCCCCCTATTCAGTTGCACCAGAATTGATCGATGATAAGCAACTTAAACATAGATCACTTCTTGGTTTTAAGGTAGAGCCAAATGCCGATTACCTAAAGTCAAGAGTACCTGTCTTGGTGAATAATGATTGTAAAATATCATTAGCAGCACCCTCAAAGAGTATGGATACATACTTCTTTAAAAATGCCGATGCAGATGAGGTCCTATTTGTGCATGTCGGCTCAGGAGCACTAAAGACTCCTTACGGAAAAATCAACTTTGAATATGGAGACTATTTAGTCATCCCAAGAGGTACAATCTATCAACTTGAATTTAATGATAGCAACAATAGACTACTGATAGTTGAAAGCACTAGTCCCATCATTACACCAAATAGATATAGGAACAAATTCGGTCAACTAATGGAGCATGCTCCATTCTGCGAAAGAGATATTCGCAAACCTGCTGAATTGGAGACGAATGACGAAAAAGGTGATTTTAAATTTTTCATTAAGAAACAGGATATGATCTATCCTTACACCTACATGAATCATCCATTTGATCTCATAGGCTGGGACGGATACGTTTACCCCTACGCCTTTTCCATTCACAATTTTGAACCTATCACAGGTAGAGTGCACCAACCACCACCAGTTCACCAAACTTTTGCAGCAAGAGGCTTTGTGATCTGTTCATTTGTGCCAAGGTTATATGATTATCACCCCTTGTCAATACCTGCACCTTATAATCACTCAAATATAGATTCTGATGAGGTTCTATATTATGTGGATGGTGATTTTATGAGTAGAAAACATGTTGAAAAAGGAATGATCACGCTACACCCTGGAGGAATACCACATGGACCTCATCCAGGTACAGTTGAAAAGAGTATAGGAAAAAAAGGTACAGCAGAACTCGCTGTTATGGTAGATACTTTTGCTCCTTTAGTTATGACAAAACAAG
>JBELIG010000186.1:0-6518 GCA_042091035.1 Sphingobacteriales bacterium
TAAACGATATCCATTTCTCCTTCTTCCAGGTTGTAAAGAATAGCATTTTCAAAAGCAGGAACTAAACCTGTAGATCTTCCACGCATTCCCAGGTCACCGCCATCTTTAGCAGAACCATCTATACTATATTGAATTGCAAGAGAATCAAAAGACATCTCATTGTTTTCAACTTGACTTTTATACGTCTCAAGCGTTTGAGTTATTGCAATAAGTTCTTCTTGAGAATTTGCAGATAACAAGATATGACGTGAACGAACTGAATCAGCAATCACTTTCTTATCAAGTACTTTTGCAACTTTATATTGGCTACCATCAAGGTAAGGACCAACCACATCGCCATTCTCAGCAGCTTCTACAGCATCTTTAATGTCTGAAGAAAGTGTTGAGTATTCAACATAAGCATCGGTATATTGACCTGCGTAAGATTGAGCAAATAAAGCATCGTCCTCCGCTTCAGCCATTAAGTCCGAGATTTTCTTAACCTCATTCCTTACATCTAATGAATCATCTGAAGTAGGAATCACGTCAAGAACTACATAAGAAACTCTGCGTTGCTCTTCATTTGTTTCAAGCTTTGCAGCATTCTCTTTTATATATCTCTTATAATCTGCATCAGAAGGACTAACCTTAGCATCATCAATGTTCAAGAAAGGAATCTTAACGTAAGCGAAATCGATTACCTCAGCATTACGCTCAGCCATCATATCAGCTTCCCAAGAAGGAACATTCAGTCCTTTGACTGCGATATTTAAATATTTTTCTTTAAGCTTTTCGTTAGATACAAGCTCCTTTACATAC
The DNA here is from genome assembly GCA_042091035.1 of Sphingobacteriales bacterium. Classification (GTDB taxonomy): domain Bacteria; phylum Bacteroidota; class Bacteroidia; order Chitinophagales; family Saprospiraceae; genus AM-2324. The sequence continues at coordinate 799 of JBELIG010000186.1, forward strand.
GACCACCATTTAAGTTGATCATTTGCCATTGCAGTTCCATCCACATTTGTTTTGCTTCTGTATGCTTCTAAAGCCTGATTATCAATCTGACCTGTATTTGGATTTGTAAAAGCCTGAATAATGATCGGACTCTTATTAATTCCATAAAGCAATTCATCCATCTCTGCAGCACTTACACCAAGTCCCATTGCACGAGCTTCTTTACATACTACTTCTGTATCTAAAAAATAACTCCATACTTGATTGACCTGAGCATGACCAGTAGACTGACCACGGTAAGCACTTTTCAATTTATCATTGAAAACATCAGAGCTGATATCTTCCCCATTGATAGAACCTATATTATTATTTCCTCCACCAGGAGAAAAATTAGCATCCATTAATATGAATGATAATAGAGCTAGGCCCACTAATGGTATCAAGAGCCAGGACATGTTATTGCGAATCTTCTGTATCATAATATAAACTGTAAATAGTTTCCTTTGAGTGACCTAGCACTCAAAATGCTGAAAATCATTAAGTTAATTCAAAAACAAGTGAAATCTGCGCTTTTTCAGAACAAAAAAGTCAAAAAAGCCTTGCAAATGTAATGTGTTTGCACCTTTTTTCAAAAAGAGAACACAATTAAGCTATTTCTTTAAAAAATTCCTATTTATCCTCTATTAAATCCTTGGCTATTTCGTCAAGTTCTTCATAGAAGCCTTCTCCGTACTTTCGAACTAGAGCATCTTTTGCAAATTCATATACTCTTATTTGTTGTTCTTCACCTTTGGTACAAGCTGCTGAACAAATATCCCAAACATCATAATTCAAGGCTTCAAACGCTAGTTTTTCATTCGCTGTAACACGAACTGGGTATAAATGACAGGAAATAGGCTTTCTGTAAGAAATAGCGCCGTCGTTATATGCTTTTTCGATTCCACAATAAGCAGAACCGTCCGAATTATAAGTCAAGTATGCGCAAGCCCCATTAGGCATCAGAGTGGTTGCAAATTCTTTAGTCTCTTCTATGAACTCATAAAAGCCCAATTTTTCAATGCGCTCAATTCCTTTTTCTGATAGATAGGCTTTGTATTTTGGGTATAAATCTTTCAGTGTTTTTAACTCCTCTTTTTCTAGTGGCGCTCCAAAATCTCCTTCCCAACAACAAGCTCCCTTGCAAGCGTTTAGGTTACAGGCAAATTTAGATTCAAAAATATCTGTCGAAACGATCTTATCCTGGATCATTAGCATCATAGGCTCAATTTTCTTTCTTAGGCATAAAATTACACTATTTAAGTAAAAATTTGTGCAAAGTGGTGTAAGCGTGTAATAAAGGAAAGTATTTGGCTTTCAATTTTGGATTAAAATTGTAATTTAGCCTTCCGAAAAAAAAATCAATTCATATGAGAATTTTTGCTTCAATCGCAGCGATACTATTTGCATTCAATCTTAATGCTCAAAGTAATCTTAAAGATTTAACGCGCCCAACTTCAACAGAAGAGTTTACAAGTTTCTTCAATTTAAATGATGATCAGGTCAAAAAACTTGAATCATTTACAGATAGAAAATCAAATCAGCTTGATTTGATTAAAGATATGAAGGGTTCTGACCTTACAACTTATATTTCTAAGCGCAACGCAATCAACAAAGGCTTTACAACTTCTTTAGAGCTTATGCTAAATGAAGTTCAACTTGTTGAATTCAAAAAATATATTTCGTTGATCAGAATGGAAAATCATGAGATCAGACAGAATCTATTAGAAGCAGGAAAATCAGAGCAAGAGATCAAGCTCGCGATTGTTGAGAATTAAAAACTATTTACAGATTTCATAATACAAATAAATTTTAGAAGCATAAATGGATCCATTAAAGAAGAAGTTTCAAGAAAAATCATCAGCACTTGCAGTAGAAATCAAATCTATGCTCAAAGAGCACGGTTCGATGAAAGTTGACGAGGTTATCCTTAGCCAGGTGTATGGTGGTGCTAGAGGAGTGAAAATGATGGTTTGGGAAACATCCCAGCTAGATCCAATTGAAGGTATTCGATTCAGAGGGTATTCAATTCCAGAACTTAAAGAGGTACTGCCTAAAGGTCCTGATGGTAAAGAGCCATTACCAGAGGGTCTATTCTGGCTGATGCTTGTTGGAGAAATTCCAACAGAAGAAGAGGTTGAATGGCTTGCAAAAGAATGGGCTTCAAAGTCAGAATTACCTGCACATACCACAGATCTATTAAATAATCTGCCGGATACTACACACCCTATGACCCAATTTATTTTGGGTATCACATCACTTCAGACAGAAAGTACTTTTGCAAAAAGGTATAGCGAAGGGATGAACAAGAAAGAATACTGGGAAGCGACCTATGACGATACGATGAACCTTATCGCTAAGCTTCCAGGTATTGCAGCATACATTTATAGGAAGACCTATCATGGTGGTGATCACATAGAAGCAGATAACAATCTTGACTGGGCAGCAAATTTTGCGCACATGCTAGGTGTTAATCACCCAGACTTTAAGCATTTAATGCGTCTTTACTTAACTATACATGCAGACCATGAAGGTGGCAATGCATCTGCACATACAGTACACTTAGTAGGTTCTACACTAAGTGATCCATACTTATCTTTTGCAGCAGGAATGGGTTCTCTTGCAGGACCACTCCACGGACTTGCAAATCAAGAGGTAATAAAGTGGATTTTTGATATGCTTGATAAATTAGGAACAAAGACTCCTACTAAAGAGCAAATCGCAGCATATGTTAATGAAACATTGAATGCAGGGAAAGTTGTTCCAGGATATGGACACGCAGTACTGAGAAGACCGGATCCAAGGTTCGTTGCTCAGAAAGTATATGCAGATGAGTATATCAAGAATGATGATATTGTAAATGTTGTAGGAAATATATTCGACGTTGTACCGGAGATACTTAAAGGCTTAGGTAAGGTAAAGAATCCATGGCCAAATGTTGATGCACACTCAGGTGCTCTTCTAGTACACTATGGAATGACCGAATACAGCTTCTACACCGTATTATTCGGTGTATCTAGAGCATTGGGAGTACTTGCTGCTCAATGTTGGTCACGAGCACTTGGACTTCCTTTGGAGCGCCCAAAATCGCTGACAACAGAATGGATTAAAAACTTTGTTAAGGAAAATGCTTAATGAGGTTCCAAAATAAATAAAAAGCTGCCTGATTTTCAGGCAGCTTTTTTTGTGTAAATAATAATGTGGATTCTGTTAATAACTGTATTATTAGTTTTATATTTAGCGCATATTTAAAATTTGATTATTTAAGCATGAAATACACAAAAGATCACGAGTGGATTACCATCGATGGAGATGTAGCCACAATAGGAATTACAAACTTCGCTCAAGGCGAATTAGGTGAGATCGTTTATGTAGACGTTGATACAGTTGGAGAAACACTTGGCGAGGGTGATGTCTTCGGTACCGTTGAGGCCGTTAAGACTACTTCCGACCTGTTCCTTCCTGTTGCAGGTGAGGTCCTTGAATTCAATTCTGAGATCAGCGAAGACGATGGTGACAACCCTGCGATCATCAATGAAGATGCTGAAGGCAAAGGTTGGATCATAAAAATGAAGGTTACAGACCTATCAGATTTGGATAACTTATTGTCTAAGGAAGACTATGAAAAATTAATTGGATAATTTTTTAGTAGGCACACACCCAATTTAATATTGTGTGCATCTACCTTTTAAGATCATTGAAAATATGCAGAACTGGTATAGATTATTTTTAGCCATTTGGTGCTTAATCATTCTTTACCTGTCCTGGAATCCGGGATTACAGATTCCCAAAGGATTTCTAGAAGATTTGCCAATAGACAAAATAGGCCACTTTGGTATGTACGCAATAATGTGTGTACTTAGTCAAAAAGCCTTCGTCAATTGGGCAAATGCAAAAATATTTCTATTTTGCCTCGCTTTTGGAATTCTGATGGAGATCTTACAGTATGCTTTTTTCCCCGGAAGATATTTTGAATGGTCTGATATAATGGCCAATGCTCTTGGAGCATTAGTCGGAATAACACTGATTAGAAAACTTATTATTAAACACTAAATTATGGATTGGAATCTGCAAATTAATACAAGTCCCGCTGTAATCTTTGGATTGATTGCTGCTCTTGTAGTTGTTGTTATTTTCGCACTCCGTAGTTACCTAAGTTCGGAATCAAAGAAAGCACTTAGCGCTAAACCGTCGGAAGATCCTAAGAATTATTCGACTGGTAGAAAGAAATATTCTAGCGTAGATGTTTTTTCTTTAAGAGGTCCTGTACTTAGCTTCTCACTATTACTTGCTATTTCATTTATCGTCTTTGCATTTAACTGGACGGAAAAAGCACAAGTGTATGAGGATGTTGGTGACATGTTCGTAGTAGATGAAATGATCGAAATGGAAACACCGAGAACTGCGGAACCACCTCCCCCACCTCCTCCACCACCGCCACCGGTAATTGAGGAGATTCCGGATGATGTAGAAATTGAAGAAGAAATTGAATTCGAAGATAATACGATCACAGAGGAAACAGTAGTAGATGCTCCTAAACAGGAAACTGCTCCTCCTCCACCGCCTCCACCGCCACCGAAAAAGAAAGCTGACAAGCTTTTCGTTGTCGTGGAAGACGCGCCAACATTTCCTGGTTGTGAAAAGGAAAAAAAGGCTGAACGCAAAACTTGTGCTGATTCAAAGTTATTCAAGTATCTAAGTGAAAATCTTGAATATCCTGTAATCGCAAGAGAAAATGGAATCACAGGTAGAGTAATTGTGCAATTCGTTGTCGAGAAAGATGGAAGTATCACAGATGTGAAAGTTCTACGTGGAATCGGCGGTGGATGTGATGAAGTTGCTCAGGAAGTTATTTCTGAAATGCCTAAGTGGAATCCAGGAAAGCAAAGGGGTCGCCCGGTACGTGTACAATTTACACTCCCGGTAGCCTTCACGCTACAATAATAAAAAAGCCCAGAACGATTTGTTCTGGGCTTTTTTATTTTCCAACCCACCCTTACACCAAAACACTCCTTTCCAGCATCTTATAAGCGAACGTTCATACTAAACAATACACTTTAGTATTTTGGATTGGCAGCCTGCTAATTCATGGATATCCAACTTTTATACATCACAAACTGATGTACATAATTCAATTTTTTAATTCAAAAATGAAGTATTATGAGTTGGTCATTTAACAACCCTTTTCATCCAGTATACAGCCTTAGCCTAATAATGATTCTGCTTTGCCTAGCCATCTATGCAGGGAAGCTATATATTTCAAAAGCTCAAAAGAATAACCTAAGGAAAAACCTTCTAAGCTCAAGAACAAAAAATACGGGCTACAGCGTTTTGAAAAACAGGCAAAGACCTATGTTCTTTGCACTAATCTTATCGATACTATTCGCATTTCTGAGCATGAACTGGACGATCCCTGTCAAAGAAAGTGTAGTTGAAATCATCGAAATATCAGATTCGGATATACTCACAATTAAAGAGGTGCCAAGGACTTTAGAAAAGAAAAAAGAAATCCCTAAGCCAAAAACTATCATTCGATTTGAACCCATTAAAGGTGATCCTCCAAGCCCTGAACCAATCAAGCCAGACCAAGAGCCAGAGCCAGTATTTATCGGTAAAGCCACAGGAATAAAAAAGGCTCCCCAAACAGAGATTCAAAAACCACCCATTATCAAGCCAAAACGGGAAAAAGCAGAGAGGGTATTTAT
>JBELIG010000187.1:0-6489 GCA_042091035.1 Sphingobacteriales bacterium
TATTCATAGAATGGGATTTTGGTGATGGAAATGTAAGTACAGTAGAAAACCCGGTACATACCTTTGATAGCACAGGAGTGTACCTTGTCAAACAATTCGTCAACAATGGTTGTGCAACGGACAGCAGTGAAATCGAAATCACTGTTTTGGAAGCTCCAATCGTTTCTTTTGAATCGGCAGGACCATTTTGCTCCAACCAAGCTATTGAATTCACAAATACGTCTTTGGACCTTTCAGGAAGCCAGTGGTATTTTGGTTCTGTAGATTCATCGAATCTAGTCAATCCATCATTCCTATTCCCTGAACCAGGCGACTATTCAGTAACCTTAATTGGAACCAAGAATGATTCTGGTTGTAAATCAAGCTTCTCCAGCAATCTAAGTATCTATGATTTTCCAGAAGCAAGTTTCGCATTTGATGGAGCGGAGGGATGTATTCCATTATCTGTATCATTTGACAACCAATCACAAGGCGCTACTTATTACCTCTGGGACTTTGGTGATGGAAACACATCCATATCATCTACACCCCTGCACAATTATGAATTAGCAGGAAGCTATAATCCTTCGCTAACCAGCACAGATACAAATGGTTGCTCGGATACCTCGGTATTTAATATCGTTACTGCCTATCCGCTACCTGGAAGTGATTTTGAAATGACTCTACTAGATTCTTGCGGATTACCTGCTCAGGTTCAATTCAATGAGCAAAGTACAGATGCCAGTGGTTTTGAGTGGAATTTTAACAATACTGATTTCACAAATCTGAACAGCCCAATTTACACATTCAATCAAGCAGGCATTCAGAATATTAGTCTGATTAGCTTTACTCAATTCAACTGTAAAGACACTATCAGTAAAACCATTGAGTTATTTGAACAACCGTTCTCCGATTTTGAACTTGAACCTATTAGTGATTGTCAACCTGTAAGTTTCCAACCAGTATCCACTGCATTCAATGCAGAGTCTTATGTATGGATGATCGGGGACAGTATCTATAATGAGGGGGGATTGAATCCAACTATAACAATTCAAGAAGCAGGCAACTATGATATTTCGCTTATTACAGGAAATATGGATAGATGCTTTGACACACTTACCCTTGAGAGTCAAGTAGAGGTTTTATTACAGCCACTTGCTAACTTTACTTGGGAAGAAAACCCTGACGGTCAACCTGCTCAAAGTATACAGTTCATTAGCCTATCTGAACATGCAGATCAACATAACTGGGATTTGGGGGATGGTACGCTCACAACGGAGATCAATCCAATACATAGATATTTTGAAGGTCAGGCTGTTGATATACGATTGAACGTAGCCAATTATAATGGATGCGAACATGATACTCTAATAAACATAGTACCTCCATTATTCGGTAGCTTATATGTACCCAATGCATTTACGCCAGATTATGGAAATCAGGAGGCTACTCTTTTCCTTCCGAAAGGAATTGGCTTAAGTGAATACCGTTTACAAATTTTCTCAACCTATGGGCAATTACTTTGGGAAACATCACTTTTATATGATGGATCACCGGCAGAAGGTTGGAATGGCACATACAATGGGCAGGACCTACCTCAAGACACCTATGTCTGGAAAGTATATGCAGTCTTCCAGGACGGCCGCGAATGGGTTGGCACAGAAACAAAGAATGGAAAGGTTCTAAAAATGGGCACAGTGCTCTTACTTCGATAAAAAAAATCCCCCGCATATTCTGCGGGGGATTTTTTTATTTAAGCTCAAATTTTCCTTTGAGGTTATTCTTTATTCTACCTTCAATATTTGAAATATCAGCAGCTTCGAAGCTCGAGCCAGTGACCTTTTCATAAAGCTCTATATATCGTTCTGAAACCTCCTGAACAAAGGCATCAGGCATTTCTGGCATTTCCTGCCCTTCGAGCCCCTGAAATCCATTATCCATCAACCATTCACGTACAAATTCCTTTGAAAGTTGCTTTTGCTGCTCCCCTTTAGATTGACGCGCTTCATAGCCCTCCGCATAGAAATAGCGCGAGCTATCTGGTGTATGGATTTCATCAATAAGAACAATCTCATCACCTATCTTACCAAATTCGTATTTAGTATCTACTAGAATCAAGCCTTGCTTTGCAGCCATTTCTGTTCCTCGCAAAAACAAAGCCTTAGTATATTGCTCAAGCTTGATATAATCAGATTCAGATACGATTCCCTGTTTTATGATCTCTTCTCTTGAAATATCCTCGTCGTGTCCTTCGTCCGCCTTAGTAGCAGGAGTAATGATAGGCGCAGGAAAAGCATCATGTTCTTTCAATCCATCAGGCATGGATACACCGCACAAGATTCGTTCACCTGATTTATACGTTCTCCAAGCATGCCCTGTAAGATATCCTCGGATTACCATTTCTATACGAAAAGGATCTACACGTTTGCCTAAGGCGACATTCGGGTCTGGTGTGGACTCCAACCATATTGGACAAATATCAGAACAGGCATCCAAAAAGTAAGCCGCTATCTGGTTCAGGACCTGCCCCTTGTGGGGAATCGGTCGAGGAAGTATATGATCGAATGCAGAAATACGATCACTGGCAATCATTAGCAATTGATCTCCAAAACTATAAACATCCCGAACTTTGCCCCGATAAAAAGCAGTCTGTCCCTTGAAATCAAACTTGGTTTCTCCTAATCCTTTTTGATTCATATTCTAAGCCTTTGCAGGTTCTTTAAATTGTTTAAGAACAAACCACCCGACCAAACAGAATACCATAGCTACAAGAGCAGATAATTTTACGCCGAATGGGTTGTCGATAGAATTCCCCAAAAGTAATAAACTTGGAAATACTAGGTTAGCAAAAGAAACACCAAATTTTGTCATCATGTTCCTAATAGCGTAATACATCCCTGAAAGCGCTTGTTCCTGTGCGTCCTTTGAATCGTGAATGATATCCGCTATTAGTGCATTAGGGAGTATACCCATTACGGCTAGAGGGAATGCTGCTCCAAGGGCAAGAACATAAAAGAGCACCCCACTAATATTTGGTAAATAATCTACTGCAAACAACATTAAAAAAGTAATAGCGAAACAAATCAGAGAGCTTAATATCACTTTCTTTTTACCAAAACGCTTTGCCAGTTTTCCGATTGGATAATACAAGGCCAATGAGCTAAAAAAGGCAAGCATCATAAAGGTAGTTGCCATGCTTTTATCCATCTCAAAAATAAGGGTCACATAATAAGCAATACCAATCTGAATCATATTTAATGAAAACCAAAAAATTGTATCCGCAAGATAAAAGATCCTAAAATTCTTATCCCGCATAACCATCTTGAGGGATATGCGCCAGTTTGTCTCATTTGAATTTTGTACCGCGTATTTATGCTCATCAAGGAAAAAAACAGGACTCAGCAAGCATAAGAATGAAAAAACAGCAAAAATACCAACGACTAATTGAAACGCAGCAGATTCTGTATATCCAAAATTAGAAACAAACACGTAGGGCAAAGAATAGGCAAGATTACCGATTACAAAACCCAAAGCCCAGGTCAAAGAAATAGCAGTACTTATTCGTAACCGATCTTCCTTCTGATGTCCAAGTTCTGAAATCAAGGCATTATAGGGAACGGTATACATAGTCATAAACAAATACAATGCAAACAGACAAAAGGCTAGCCAATAACCATTCATCGAAAAGCTTTCACTTACTGGGTAGAAAACCAAGAAAGAAAACAAGGCAAAAGGCAGAGAGGCGATAAGCAACATAGTTTTTCGCTTACCCAGTTTATAATCACTCTTATCCGACCAGAATGCAATCATAGGATCGGTAATAGCATCGAATATTCGAGAACCAAAATTCAATACGCCTAAAAGGGTCAAGACCCCAAATACCGCCCCGGTATATATAAATTGAGGAAAGATAGTCTCTCCTCCAGTCTCAGGAGGCATGTAAAAGAATACCAATAGATTAATTGCACTAAAACTCGCCAAAGAATATCCCAACTGCCCGAAAGAGAAAAGTATAATTTGTCTCAGGGAGGGTCTTTCTTTTTCAATCAAACTATGATTTTCACCCATAATCTATAACTTGTCTTTTACTTTTATGTTAATATTGAGTCCTAATTTAGAATTAAATCAAATAAAACTGGCATTATGTACCAATCTAAAATAGCAGGTCTAGGAAAATACCTTCCTGATCGTATTGTCACTAATGATGATCTTTCAAAAGTAATGGAAACTTCCGATGAGTGGATACAGGAGCGGACAGGTATTCAAGAGCGACGGTATGCAAAAAAACACGAGGAGACGACTACCACTATGGGTGCAAAAGCCTCAACTATAGCTATAGAGAGAGCTGGGATAACTAAAGAAGATATTGACTTTATAATTTTTGCAACACTTTCCCCAGACTATTACTTCCCAGGTTGTGGTGTTTTACTGCAAAGAGAACTTGGAATCACAAAAACTGAAATTGGCGCTCTGGATATCCGAAATCAATGTTCTGGGTTTATATATGGGCTGTCTATTGCAGATCAATACATCAAATCTGGAATGTATAAAAACATTTTGGTCGTAGGATCTGAGATGCACTCTATGGGGCTTGATTTCTCTACTAGAGGTCGCGCAGTAACTGTTATTTTTGGAGATGGAGCCGGTGCAGCAATTGTACAACGTACGGACAACAAAGATCAAGGAATACTTAGCACTAAATTACATTCGGACGGCACCTATGCTGAAAAATTAGCCTTTCTAGCTCCAGGCTCACATGGTGGTTATCACAATGATCAACTTGAAGAGCCCGTTGATTATGGATTTGACAAATCTATAGACTATGGGGAGATCTTTTTCACAGAAAAGATGCTCAAAGAAGGTAAATACTATCCAAGAATGGAAGGCCAATTTGTGTTCAAACTCGCAGTCACTAAATTCCCTGAGGTTATTGGTGAAGTTCTTGAGGATGCTAAACTAGAGACAAGTGATATTAACATGCTAATACCGCATCAAGCCAATCTTCGTATTGCATCATTTGTACAAAAGCGATTAGGACTTGGAGATGATCAAGTCTTTAATAATATTCAAAAATACGGAAATACCACAGCAGCATCTATTCCTATAGCATTCTGTGAAGCTTGGGAAGAAGGCAAAATAAAAGATGGCGATCTAGTTTGTCTCGCAGCCTTTGGCTCAGGATTTACATGGGGAGCAGCACTATTGCGATTCTAAAGATTATACCTTAGGCGGATAAAGGGCCATGGGGCCCTTTATTTGTCCTTGGAATTGTCCCGCCAGAACATATTTTTCTTACTTTTGCAGGATGAAAGGTAAGAATCTAACTATAGCACAGATTATTAAGCAACTGGACATTGAGGCAATCAATGACATGCAAGAAGCTGTGCTGAATGCAGCAAAGAACCATAAAGATATTCAAGTACTCTCCCCTACTGGTACGGGTAAGACCTTGGGCTACCTTTTTCCTCTTAGTCAATCCATTGCTAGGAATCAAAAAGCTAACCAGGCACTTATCATTTGTCCAACCAGAGAACTTGTGCTTCAAGTGGAGGCTGTATTCAAAAAAATGCAAACACCTTTCTCGATAACGGCCTGCTATGGAGGACACCCCTTCAGTGTAGAACGAAAAAACCTTGCTGAAAGTCCACAAATAATCGTAGGTACTCCAGGACGATTACTTGATCACTTCAATAGAAGAACCATAGACCCAGAAACTATACATCATCTTATACTTGATGAATTCGATAAATCCCTAGAATTCGGATTTCACAATGAGATGAAACAAATAGCTGCAAAGCTTAGAAACATTGAAAAAAAGTATCTAATTTCTGCCACAGAAATAGATGAGCTTCCTGCCTTTGTAGATATTAAAAAGCCTCATTCAGTCAATTACCTAAAACGAAATAAAGTCAACCAAAAGCTTCTAATTCAAAAGCACATGGTGACTGACAATAAATACGAAGCACTCTATGAGGTTTTATCAAGCTTGGAAGATAAGTCTTGTATTGTTTTCTGTAATCATAGAGCAACAATAGATAATTTAGTAGAATTCCTGAGTGAAAAAAAGATGACCTTCGCAGCCTATCATGGAAAACTAGAGCAAGAAGAACGTGAACTTTCCATTACACAACTGCGCAATGGAAGTACAAATATTCTTATTTCAACAGACCTTGCTGCTCGAGGCTTAGATATTCCACAATTGGACTGCATTATTCATTTTCATATTCCGAAATATGAAAAAGAATTCACCCACAGAAATGGTCGTACTGCAAGAATGCATGCGCACGGATCTGCAATAATCTTACTCAAAGAAACGGATGAATTCAGCTATTTGGACCAAAATATACCGACGTTTAAGTTGGACCAAAAACCAGTCACTCACCCAGATTGGATAACCCTTAAGCTGCCGCTCGGAAGAAAAGACAAAATCAATAAGATCGATATTGTAGGCTTTATGTACAAAACCATAGGCTTAAACAAAGAGGAGCTTGGCATCATCGAAGTAAAAGA
>JBELIG010000188.1:0-6460 GCA_042091035.1 Sphingobacteriales bacterium
CTATCTTGGTCAGTTGGAATATCTAAATTGTAATTAAATGATCTTCTGTTTTTTGTGAATGCTTCAATGAAATCAAAGCCTACATACCAATTAGCCATTCTATCATTGCCGAGATAATGAAATCCAATAAATTGTTGAATACTTATTCCGTTAGTTTTGTGGTCTAATAAGGCTTTGTAGTCATCTTGCAGTTGAGGCATAAATGATTCTGGATCCTCTTGTATATGTAATTTGTGCTGTAGGAAGCCCAGTCCAATAGTAGCTTTGATTCCCATTCGGGCACGACTTGACTTTATTGGAAATAATTTGCCCACATAGAATTGACCTGATAAACCTCTCTGTTTGGTAAGAATATCAGCGAATGTATAATTGAGACCATAGACATTATCAATAGGATCTTTCCATACGTTTGAAACATCAACACTCACTTGACTCCCGAAGATAAACTGTAATTGACCTCCATAGTAAAGGTTGTTTTTTGTTAAAACTTGCATGTGACCTCCTGCACCGCCATGTCTGCCATAGTATGCATCTAAGTCCTGTTGGGGTAGGTATAAACCATATTCAAAACCCAATTCGAACATTGTCCCATTGTTATCATTCAGATTTATAACAGGTTGGGCTTCAGGTTTAAGTAAGAAAATGAAGTTAAATAGTAGTATTAAAAAAACTTTTTGTGTCTCTTTCGTTTTAGTCATATCCATGTGATTTCTACGCAAATTTGTGAATTTTAATCGAAATAGTGTCATTTCAGCTTATATTTACGCTAGAAAAGTAAAATTTTAAATGTCGAAACTAATTTCTAGGGACATGCTTCCTATGGTTGACCTTAAGGGTCAGTATGCAAACTTACAGAACGAGATTCTTAGCGGATTTCAAGAAGTACTTGAAAAAACTCAATTTATTAATGGCCCTGCTGTTAAGGATTTTGCGAGTCACCTGTCTGAATATCTGGGTGTGAAATATACTATACCATGTGGAAATGGTACCGATGCATTACAGATCGCTCTGATGAGTTTAGGTTTAAGACCAGGTGATGAGGTTATTACAACACCGTTTACATTTGTAGCAACGGCAGAAGTAATTGGGCTTTTGGGTCTTGTACCGGTATTTGTCGATGTAGATCCGGAAACCTTCTTATTAGATGTTACTAAGCTTGAATCGAAGATAACACCTAAGACAAAGTGTGTTATTCCTGTTCATTTATTTGGGCAATGTGTTGATATGGAATCTCTTTTAGCAATCTGTAATAAGCATGATTTGCGTATTGTGGAGGATAATGCGCAAGCAATTGGTGCCGAAATTAAGTTTAGCGATGGTTCTGTTCGGAAAGCTGGGACTATTGGAGACCTTGGTACGACATCATTTTTCCCCTCAAAGAATCTAGGTTGCTATGGAGATGGAGGAGCGATTTTTACGAATAGTGATGTTTATGGTGACCTTGTGCGTATGGTTGTTAACCATGGTTCAAGTAAAAAGTACTACCATGATGTAATTGGAGTGAATTCAAGGTTAGATACGTTACAGGCTATTGTTTTGAATGCTAAACTTCCACATTTAGATAAATATAACAAAGCTAGGCAAGCTGTTGCCGCCTTTTATAATGAAAAATTTAAGGGACTTGAATCCATTCAGACTCCAAGATTTGCAGATTGGTCTTCACACGTTTTTCATCAATATACATTGAAGCTGAATGGAGTGGATAGATCTTCTTTTATGGACTATTTGAAAGCAGCTGGGATTTCAACAGCTGTATACTACCCAGTTCCACTACATGTCCAAAAAGGATATCAGGGATCGGGTTATACTGAAGGAGATTTTCCGGTATCAGAGGAACTTTCTAAGACTGTTATTTCCTTACCCATTCATACAGAGATGGATACTGATAAATTAGAATACATTACTTCCAAAGTCATTGAATATTTCAATTAATGAAGAAAATACTTATTACTGGAGCAGCAGGCTTCCTCGGATCACATTTGTGTGATAGATTCATAGCAGAAGGATTTCATGTTGTAGCAATGGATAACCTACTTACAGGATCCTTAGATAATATTCAGCATTTATTTCCTTTGGAAAGGTTTGAATATTATAACCATGATGTTTCAAATTTTGTCCATGTTCCGGGTGATTTAGATTATATACTACATTTTGCTTCGCCTGCATCTCCCATAGATTATCTAAAAATGCCTATTCAAACCTTGAAGGTAGGTGCTTTAGGTACACATAATCTGCTGGGTCTAGCTAAGAGCAAAGGAGCAAGGATTTTAGTTGCTTCTACTTCGGAAGTTTATGGTGATCCTTTGGTTCATCCACAGCCTGAAACCTATTGGGGTAATGTGAATCCAGTTGGACCGCGAGGCGTATATGATGAGGCGAAGCGCTTCTTAGAGGCAATAACAATGGCTTATCGTAATTTTCATAATGTCGAAACGCGTATCATTCGCATATTCAACACCTATGGTCCTAGAATGCGTGTGAATGACGGTCGTGTATTGCCTGCATTTTTCTCACAGGCCATTCGTGGTGAAGGACTTACTGTATTTGGTGATGGTTCGCAAACTCGTGCATTTTGCTATGTAGATGATTTGGTGGAAGGTATATACAGACTGCTACTTTCGGATCATTCTGAGCCTGTAAACATTGGGAATCCTGATGAGATTACGATTTATGATTTTGCAAAAGAAGTTTTGGCGCTTGTTCAAAATCCTGATGCTAAGATTATACACAAAGATCTCCCTGAGGATGATCCTAAGGTCCGTCAGCCTGATATAACAAAAGCTAGAGAAATTCTAAAATGGGAACCTAAATTTGATCGCTCGGAGGGTCTTAAGCTCACCTATGAATATTTTAAAAAGGTCGTGCCAACTAAAACATCCGTTTAAATGAAAAAGAATATTCTCCTTACTGGTGGTGCAGGTTTTATTGGGTCTAACTTACTGCGTCTAATGATCAATAAGTATCCGGATTATAAGTTTATCAATTTGGATAAGCTTACTTATGCGGGTAATCTAGAAAACCTAACTGGTCTTGAGGATAAGGCAAACTATACATTTGTAAAAGGCGATATATGTGATTCGAATCTTCTCAATACTCTTTTCGAAAAACACAATATAAATGCAGTAATGCATTTAGCAGCAGAATCTCATGTGGATCGATCTATATCGAACCCTATGTCTTTCATTGAGACTAATATCGTCGGCACGGTTAGTTTGCTTAATGCAGCCAAACATGCATGGGATGGTGCTTATGAGGATAAGATATTTTATCATATTTCTACAGATGAAGTATACGGTTCTCTTGGGGATACTGGTTTCTTTACAGAGACTACTTCTTATGATCCTCGATCGCCATATTCGGCCTCTAAGGCAAGTTCTGACCATTTAGTTCGAGCGTATTTCCATACCTACGGAATGCCTGTGAAACTGTCAAATTGTTCCAATAATTATGGACCATATCAGTTTCCCGAAAAGCTACTTCCTTTGATGATAAACAATATCAAAAATAATAAGGAATTGCCAGTGTATGGAGATGGGAAATATACAAGAGATTGGCTTTGGGTAGATGATCATGCGGAGGCAATAGATGTAGTTTTTCATAAAGGACTAGTTGGCGAGACCTATAATATTGGAGGTAACAATGAATGGAAAAACATTGATCTTGTTGAATTGCTCTGTGATACAATGGATAAATTGTTGGACCGTGAGGTAGGTTCTTCCAGGTCATTAATACGATTTGTGAAGGATCGACCAGGTCATGATAAAAGATATGCTATTGATGCAAGTAAGATAAAAAATGATCTTGGCTGGGAGCCAAAGGTTCAAATGGATAAAGGTCTTCTTGCTACTGCAAAATGGTATCTTGAAAATACCAAATGGATGGATCGAATTCTATCTGGGGAGTACCAAGAATATTATTCAAGTCAATACGAGTAAAAATATAAAAAAAGGCACCTAAAGGTGCCTTTTTTTATTGTATTGCTGCCACTCCGGGCAGGACTTTTCCTTCTAGTAATTCTAGCATTGCACCTCCACCGGTAGAAACATAGGATACTTCTTCCGCTAGGCCACTTTTATTGATTGCCGCTACAGAATCACCTCCTCCTACGAGTGAATAAGCACCATTTTTAGTTGCTTCAGCAACAGCAGTTGCTAAGGATAATGTGCCTTTTTCAAAGCTTTCCATTTCAAATACTCCCATTGGGCCATTCCAAAGAATGACTTTAGAGTTTCTGAGTACTTCAGAGAAAGATTCAATTGCTTTAGGTCCTATGTCTAGTCCCATCCAGCCATCTTCAATAGCTAGTGTTGAACAAACTTTTGTATTGGCTGAATTCGAGAATTCATCCGCAACAAGTGAATCTTCTGGCAGATATATATTCACTCCTTTTTCTTTTGCTTTCGCGAGAAGCTCTTTGGCAAGTTCTATTTTATCTGTTTCACAGAGTGAACTACCAATAGTGCCTCCTTTTGCTGCTGCAAGAGTATAAGCCATACCTCCACCAATAATAATATTATCGGCCTTGTCAATAAGAGTATTGATTAATCCAATCTTATCTGAAACTTTAGCACCACCAACAATAGCAGTGAATGGTTTCTCATTTGCATCAATCAGATTGGCTGCATTTACAAGTTCTTTCTTCATTAAGAATCCAAAACTTCTTTGCTCGGGTTTAAAGAACTTAGCTATTACTGCTGTAGAAGCATGTGATCGATGTGCTGTTCCAAATGCGTCATTGATATAGATCTCTGCGTATTTAGATATTGCCTCAGCCAAAGCTTCGTCTCCTTTTGATTCTCCCGCTTCAAAGCGTGTGTTTTCCAATAAAAGAATCTCCCCTGGTTGCAGATCCTCTGCCATTTTAGTAGCAGTAGGTCCAATCAGTTCTGGACAAAATTTTACTGTTTGCCCAAGCGTATTTGACAGATGACTTTGGATGTTTTTCAAAGTGAATTTTTTCACATTGATTGATCCATCTTCATTTTTCTTTTTCTGTGGTCTTCCTAAGTGTGACATCAAAATAAGAGCTCCCCCTTGATTTATGATGTGCTTGATACTTGGAACGGCCGCTCGAATTCTTGTATCATCAGATACGCCTAGGTGCTCATTGAGTGGAACATTGAAGTCCACTCGCATGATTACCTTTTTTCCTGAAAAATCTAGATTCATAGGTTGATTAAGCTAATTTTGATGCTATAATACCTGCAAGATCAGCAATTCTAGCAGAATAACCAGCTTCATTGTCATACCAGCTAACTACTTTGATCATCTTACCATTGACTTCTGTCATTAGTGAATCAAAAATACTAGAATGTGGATTGCCAATGATATCTGAACTTACAATCGGATCAGTTTGAAACTGAAGTACATTTTTTAGTGGTCCATCCGCATTGCTTTTAAATACAGCATTTACTTCATCCGTACTCGTTTGTTTTTCAACTAAACAGTTGAATTCAATAATCGATCCCGTTACTACAGGAACTCGGAATGCGATTGCTGATATTTTACCTGCTACAGATGGTACAACCTTTGCTGTTGCTACGGCAGCACCAGTTGATGTAGGAACGATATTTATAGCTGCTGCTCTTGCTCTTCTTAGGTCTGCGTGCGGAGCATCCTGAATACATTGGTCAGATGTGTAAGAATGAATTGTAGTCATTGAACCAGCTACAATACCCCAGTTGTCTTCCACAATCTTTGCAACAGGTGAGAAGCAGTTTGTAGTACAAGAAGCATTTGAAAAAACGTTGTTAGAAAGGTCAAGGGTGTTATCATTGATACCCAATACGACAGTCTGAACGCCATCTCCCTTTGCAGGTGCTGAAATGATTACCTTCTTTGCACCAGCGGTTATATGTTTTGAAGCAGCTTCATTCGTTCTGAATATACCAGTACATTCTAGAACGATGTCTACTTTAAGGTCTTTCCATGGAAGTTCTTCTGGGTTTCTTACGCTTGAAACATTAACCTGTTTTCCGTTGATTAGGAAACCGGTCTCATTTACTTCAACAGTCCCGTCAAATGCCCCCTGAGCAGAATCATACTTTAATAAGTGTGCTAAAATGTTAGGATTTGTTAGGTCATTGATAGCAACTACCTCTAAGTTTTTATTTTTTAGAAGATTTCTAAAGGCAAGTCTACCAATCCTACCAAATCCATTAATCGCAATTCTCTTACTCATTAATTTGTTGTTTAAGAATAAATTAAAAAAAGTTGAATGTGGTTTATTCAGCTTTGGCCAAAAAGCGTCGCGATTTTAAATTGGTTAGGACTTCAAAAATAGTGATTTTTTTTAAACTTTTTCTTTTGAATTAAGATTTGATAAACTATATTTGCATCGCCTTTGAAAGAAAGGGCATCTTTATAATGAATAATATTTATATATTATTTTTTTAAGCACAATTTTGGCCCGTTCGTCTAGGGGTTAGGACGCCAGGTTTTCATCCTGGAAACAGGGGTT
>JBELIG010000012.1:0-33233 GCA_042091035.1 Sphingobacteriales bacterium
TGAACTGATTCATACCGGCATTGGTAAACATCAGAGTTGGATCATCCTTGTTTACAATCGGAGCGGAAGGAACAACCTTGTGTCCCTTGGATGCAAAAAAATCTAAAAACTGCTTACGGATTTCTGTAGAAGTCATCTGATTTGGACTACTTTTAATTAACATAATTGCGCAAATATCTTAATAAGTTTTGTATTAAGGTAATATTTGCAAAAAATCCTATAGCTGGGGGTCAATGGAAAGAATATAAGACCTAAATCGAATAAATTTTGACACCTGCTATATTATTTAAGGCTTCAAACCAATAATTTTCGTAAATTAAAGAACATTATCTTTTTAAAGCTGTTTTTTGCCTAAACAATCTATTTTTCGATTGTTCAAAATGCAAATATGTTAATACCAAGACATCCCCATTCTTTAATCAGCTGAATACTAAGTACTTATTTTTAACCAAATTATATTTTTCTGATTTTCCTTTGGATAATAGTAACAGGATATTAAATTTGGCATGTGTTATCAATGAGAAATACTTTAAAAGCAACTGTTTGATGCTTAAAACCCTTAAATATTTTCTCATAAGAATTAAATTCTAATGGCTAAAGAAAAATTCATCTACAATACTCAGACCCTTAGGTATGAGAAAGTAGAAATTTCAACTAGAGAACGCATAATCAAGACCATAGCATTTTTATGTGCGGTTATCGTGGGTGGAGCTATCTTCACCGTATTGGTATGGAACTTCTTTCCATCACCTGAACTCACTAAAGAAAAAAATTACAATAGAAAGATTTCTGAGCAATTAATAAAGCTAGAATCTGACATGGGAAATATGAATTCTGTGCTAAGTAACCTTCAAGAAAGGGATGCTTCCGTACACAGGATCATGTTCGGAATGGACCCTGTTGATGAAAATGTTTGGAACGGTGGTATTGGAGGTCACGACCCATTTAGCAATTTCATCTCAGTAGACGATACAGGTGATCGTCTTAATGAGTTGCGTCAACTTGCTTCCAAATTAAAAAGACAGATATCTATTCAATCTCAATCCTTGGATACAATTTCCAAATTAGCTATTGAAAAGGAATCGATGCTTGCTTCCATTCCTTCTATAAAACCGATTCGAGAAGACAAGCTTAGGAAAAAGTTCAACTTGCTCTCTGGATTTGGTATGCGATTGCATCCTGTCCATAAGGTACGTAAAATGCATACAGGTATAGACTTTACTGCTCCTAGAGGTACAGAAATACAAGCAACTGGAGATGGTAAAATCGTTAGCATCAAAAAGAAATCTACCGGGTATGGACACCATGTAATAGTAGACCATGGTTTTGGATATAAAACCTTGTATGCACACATGAGTAAAATCTCTGTACGTCGCGGTCAAAAAGTAACTAAAGGACAAGCAATAGGATACGTGGGGAGTACAGGTACATCCACCGCGCCACATTTACATTATGAAGTGATTTATAATGGAAAGAAAGTTAATCCAATCAATTATTGTATGGATGGCTTAAGTCCTGAAGAATATGAAGAGCTGACAAACTTAGCCCAACGAGCCAATCAATCATTTGATTAAAAAAAAGCCCAACTAACTAAGTTGGGCTTTTTTTTTCAGCGCTTTGTCGACTTCTATCCATTAGGATAGATTATTCTATTACATTACCCAAACTCACCTAAAGCAGAATATTTATATGAATTGCAAAAATTGCAAGGCACAACTTAGTAAGGAAGAAAGATATTGTTACAACTGTGGCCAAAAAAACAGCCAAGGTAGATTAACGACTCAAGCCTTTTTAAAAGAAAGTTGGAATGAATTTCTCCGATTTGATAAACGTTTCTTCAGAACCTTGTTCACACTGTTTGTGCCAGGCAAACTAACCAATGAAATCATTTCGGGAAAGCGAGCCAGATACATAAAGCCGATTCGCTTGTATATTGGTTTTTCAATTCTTATGATAGCAAGCATCAACATCTACCTTGAAAACCCCCTCGACATCACAGAGTCAACATTGGAGAATGTCAATCTTAATTTTAATAATAAGATTAAAACCCAAACAAAGCCTTTTAACAATTTGATCAAGGATGAGTATGCTAAAAAAGTATTGTATGCCCATAATGAGCAACTGATTGAACACGGTTTAATAACTGATGACAGCAAATCTGTTCTTTCAGAAGCTACTACGAGTACTATGGAGTTGATGGACTTAACTGCTGTAGATAGTCTACAGATCATACAATACAACTTTGAAAAGCAACAAATGGATAACCGAAATTTTGCCTTGACAGATATTGCTGCTCTTAGTAGAAAGGACCTTTATGAAACATATAATGTTAGTTATTGGATCAACAAAAAGCTTTTAACCCAGAATATTAGATTCATCAAACAAGGATCTAATTTCTTTTTATTCTTAATGCAAAAAGTAGGTATTTGCATCCTTATAATGATTCCATTTCTAGCCTTGTTCTTAAAGTTAGTCTATGTCCGTTCTGAGTTCTATTATTCAGAACACCTCAGCTTCTCTTTGCATACACATAGCTTTTTATATCTATTGATTAGTTCACTCGTAGGTCTTTCCTTAGTAAATCAAGAATTAAGTAAATTCATTCATATTATTACTCTTATAGTATTTCCACTTTACCTATTCCTGTCATTAAAGTTGGTTTACAAACAAAATATTTTCAAAACAGCTCTTAAATTTATTATTATTAATGGGGCTTATATGATATTGGCTGCTATATTCATAGTTCTATTCGCATTCTTAAGTTTTTTAGTTTTTTAATTTCTGACACATGAAACAAATTCTTACACTTATTAGCTTTTTACTGTTGACTACAGGATCACTAAAAGCACAGATTAACGAACTTGCTTTGATTTATAATTGGGATGATCCAGACATTGTGGGTTCTTCGTTTTATGAGAACAAGTACAATGAAGTATGGGGTGTAGTAAAGGATGGTTCAGAGTATGCTATAATTGGCTCTACAGATGGAACTCATTTCTTTAATATGGATGATATTTCTGAAACGGAAGAACTTCAAGGTGCATTTGTTGAAGGTAAAGCTACAGGAGGAGCTATTATCCATAGAGATTTCCATGATTACAATGGATATTTGTATGCAGTAGCAGATGAGGGCCCCTCGTCTTTACAGATTATAAAAATGGCCAATCTCCCAAATAGTACAGAGCTTGTTTATGATTCAGATGCTCTTTTAAGAACGACGCACAACATTTTTATTGATACTAGTTCTGCGCTATTATATGCAATGGGAGGACGAGTAATAGAAGGTGGCTTTACCTCTCAATTTGCTTTACGCATTTTATCTTTGGATGATCCCGAGAACCCGACAGTGGTAAACACCCTGCCGAATCAAGATCTCAACCTTCCTTATGTACATGACGGTTACATAGAAAATGGAATAGCTTATTTTAATTGCGGCTATGACGGATTCTATGTTGTTGATTTTACAGATCCTGAAAACCCAACACTTCTTGGAAGTATGACGGATTACCCGGATTCGGGCTACAATCACAGTGGTTGGCTGCACGAAACGGAACCTGTTTATTATCTTGCCGATGAAAACCACGGATTGCGTATTAAAGTAGTTGATGTCTCTGACTTCTCTGATATGGAGGTAGTAAATTTCATAGACGCAGAAACTGATAACCCTGGTGAATCTATCCCCCACAATATGATTATCATGGATAACTATCTATATGTATCCTATTATTTTGATGGTGTGCAGGTCTATGATATCAGTGATGCATTTAACCCTGTACGTGTAGCCGCTTACGACACTTACCCAATTGTTGACTTCAGTGATGATTATAATGGAAACTGGGGTGTTTATCCATTTCCAGGATCAAAACGATTGGTAGCATCCGATATGCGCAATGGCCTTTTCGCTTTTGAAGCTTATAATCCATCCAATACAAAAGAAACAGTAGAACTTGTAAACACGCTGAAAGTTAGTCCTAACCCTATTATTGATAGAGTAAAGCTTTTACATGACGCATTCGATGATGGCCCTTCAAACTTTAATCTCTACGATGTAAATGCTAAATTAATTTACTCCAGTTCGGTGGATGTTTTTAGCGGTCAAACAGAAATCGAAATAATGCTCCCAGATGCAATAAATCAAGGGGTATACATTTTTGAACTCCTGCAAAAAACAAAGACATTTAGTGGCAAACTAATTAAGTAAAAAAAATCCCGGCAAAAATGTCGGGATTTTTTTTTGATTTTTTTTTCATAGGTGGTTACACTAGCATAGTTTTTGATACTATATAATGTAAACTGGAACGAATTGCATGTTACCCCAATACTCTAAAGAGTATCGTTCCCCTTAAAAAATCAAATACCATTTAGTATTAGCCTACTATTTGAACACTTTTATGTAAGTATGTATAAAAAGCCAGGAGTGATCCTGGTTTTTTTATTTGTAAAGTATAAAGTTTGTTAGGTCGTTATTTTTGCCGTAAAGCTTTACCATGGCGGATTGAGCTCTCCTAAACGCTTCAGGTACTTTTCGGTTTTTATCTAACCAGTTCTCATAGAACACCCGAACAAATTCTATCATTTGAATATCGTCAGGAATAGGAGAAAGGGTCATAATAACATATTTCACCCCTGCTAACTTTAATGCCCTTGCCAAACCGAACATACCTTCGAAACTTGAAATATCCCCCATTCCAGAATTGCAAGACGATAGGACAACAAGCTCAGTACCTTGTAGATTCAGATTCGATAGTTCAGCTGCAGTTAATATTCCGTCATCGCTCTGCTCGTAAGTCAAGAAATCCGATCCAAGATTATTAGCTCCTGACAGCACGAGACAGGAATTAAACATTGAATTTGCATCAAACTTTAAAAGGTTTATCCCTCTATTCGCTTTTTCATAATGACCGTGTGTTGCAATATGTAAGAATCTTGGAGCATCCTTTCGATTCAATTTTTCTTTGAGAAGTTCTTCTTTAGCTCCTTCACCTTCTAATACTTCAAGCTGAAATGAATTATCATACATCAACTTGATCTGATCTATTTCCATAGAACTTCCTGAGAGGTAGGGCCAATAAGGAGCATAAGTATTTCCTCGATCTTCTGATTTTGGATTATAATCAACTCCACCAACTAATAAACCCCTCTTATTTGATTTAAAATCAACTGCATCATTTGGTGCCAGAGAGGCGGCACTAGAAATCATCAAGAGATCATATGACTCAAGAACACTTTTACCTTCTGGACTTTCAAGAATACCTAAATTGATAAAATTGAGGATTCCTGTTGAAGAATAGTACACTCTCTTTTGGAGATAGGGTTCTAATGGAGCCCAGATAAGATTATACAACCTTCTAGATTGATCAACTTTAAGGACTTTGATTCCTCTATAATTTTCCGAAACAAGTTCCTTAACGTCAAGCATAGATTCAATAGCATCCTTCCTACAAATAGGAATAAATTCTACTTCTCCTTTTGTATTTAAAATAGAGGCTCCAATCATTTTGGTTTCACTACTATCCATTTCCTCATAGGTCAAGAATTGGACATAGGCACTTTTTCGATTTAATAAATTGGAAACATATTTTATTTCTGTACTATTTAGAAGGTTTTGTGTGTTGTTACTCGTCACCTCTTCCTGTAGTTTTCTTTGAATAGAATACAGTTTTAAATTATCACTGTAGGACAATTTATTTAAGACCTTTAGGTCATCTAAAGAATCTTTCAATGACAAAATATATGGATCAGAGGTACTTGCTAAATATGCGTTATAATCCACCTTAGTTTTCAACTGAAGTCCTTTG
Organism: Sphingobacteriales bacterium; assembly: GCA_042091035.1. Taxonomy (GTDB): domain Bacteria; phylum Bacteroidota; class Bacteroidia; order Chitinophagales; family Saprospiraceae; genus AM-2324. Next base: position 5,799 of record JBELIG010000012.1, read on the forward strand.
ATGAAAAGCCCAAGTCTTACTTGCAACTCAGCCATCTGCTCTCCACCTATAAATGCTGAATAGGATTGTATTTTCAATACCTGTCTATAGGCTATTCGCTCTAGGTATTTCTCTCTAGCATTGCTTGGAAGATAGGTATATTGATCCGTAATTTCTCGCATGGAAAAGTCTGCCAACTCCTTACAATAACGTTCAGCCTTTCCAAAATTTTCAGTCTTAATGTATAACATTATATACCGATTAAGAAGCTCAACTACTTTAGCGTAATTTTCAGACTCTCTAAATCTTAGATTCTCATAAACAAAGTTAAGGTCTCTCTCCGCCTCCTCATACAAACCCTCTTCTATCCTAATCCCTGCAAGCAAATTTCTTGCGTAGAAATAATTAAAATACAAGTCACCATTTTCAACCCCTTCTAAAGCAAGTTCAATATTCGACCGAGCATCATTAACCTGTCCCATTTGTAGATATATAGAGGCCATATTCGTGTACAGCTTCAACTGAATATCCCTATCCACTTTCTTCATGGCTATAAAGCGATCTATCGCACGCTCTAAAGCTTCCTTTGCCTTGACTAAAGAACCTTCTTTTTGATAGCAGGTAGCTAAATTTGCCCAATAAGCAATCTCTTCGCGTTCCTTGAGCTTTCCAGATTTTTCTTTATAAAACTCAGTCAAATAATATGCTGCTTTCTCTGTTGCACCAAGATGAATATACAATACCGAAAGGTTCTCGTAAAGAGCCTTAATAATATCTCCTGAAAAGCTTTGATTGTATGGACTCTCTATGAGTCTAAGATAGATCTCTTCAGCCTTCTTAAAAGCTCCTATTTTGAAACAAAAATTTGCATAATTTATCTTGTGCCTTCCAAGAGAGGATAACTTTTTGGTCGAATCAAAAATAGTTAGTTCCTCAAGACGTTCACACTCTAAAAAATAATACTCGGCTTTTTCATATACATACAATGTTTTAAACAAAGAAGCCAATCTCCTATTTCTATAAAACTTAGAAAAGCCTTCAACATTTAAAAAATGTTTTTCGATTAAAGAAGCATGAACTAGTGCTTTTTCAACTTCCTGTTCTCTAAAAAGTAGTGTGACATAATGAACATTGAAATCAAAATTTTGCCTAAAAACCATCTTATCCTTCCTCGATTCAAAGAGGTCAAGACATTCATCCAGCCTATTTTGCCTAGTAAGAATATCAAAACATATACTTATTGTTTTATTCTGAATATTACTTGTGTTTTTTCCATTTTCCAATGTTCGTAAAGCATATTCTAAAGATTCATCATCATTACCAAGAGCCCTCTTCATAAAACAACAATTGTAGAGACATTTAACCCGTTGTTCTAGATAAGCTGTTCCATGTAAAGCATAAACTTGTTCAGCCTTATCAAAATATTCAATACTCTCTGGGTATGAAATCCTTGAATAAGCTAAGGCCATCCTATACATGGAATGCCCAAACTCAATACTTTGGTTTCCAAATTTATCCAAACTATAATCAAGAGCAGCTTGATAGACCTCTATTGCCTTTTTCCTATCCTTTTTAACCTTCCTGTAGTGATCTCCTTCTACAAGAATACTATCCACGATAGTATCCATTAAAGGATCTATAGATTCTTGATTGTAAGCCAGCAATGGCATTACTATGAATCCAAAAACTAAATAAATTCGAAACATGGATTATGTTCTAATCATTAACAATTATTTCTATAGACCTTATCGAACAGGTCCCGGCATCTAAAATGCCATCTAGATCGTAGAGTATTGGTTTGTTTGAACTTAAACGAGAAAAGATGTAATCCATAATTGAATCACTGAATTCAACACCTGGGAAGTAATAATTATAATTTATTGCATTTGAGCTAACTACTAAAAGAATTTTCTCCTGACCAACAGGTGCAGCAAATTCGCAAATAGACTCTAAGCCTGTGCTTTCTCCTGGGAGCAATTTTACTTTTTCAGGAAGAAGTTGCTCAACTGTATAGGACTGATCTAGGTAGTATAAGTACACAAAAACACTCGTACTATTGGGGTTCTTAATACGAATATCCATGAAGTCACCTACTTCAAATGTTTTGGGATTTGACTCAATCGAAAAACCCAATTCATCAAGCTTTTCGCAAGTAAATTCAACATCTAAATCACTTTTTAAGACTAAGCGCTCAATTTTATCAATATTGCTAAAGGATATTATCCTTTTTTGAAAATGCTTATATAAAAGTTCGGGCGAATATCTATCGTATGATTTCTTTTTCAATAAGACTTCCCCACTTGCTGTTAACAATTCTAATGTCTTATTCGCTCTTTTCTTTGATACCCTAATAATAAGACTGGCATCTTTCTTTCTATCGACTAACCGTATGTAATTATTATCTAATAATAAGGCTTTGACAGATGCAAAAACATCCTCCTTATAAGAATCTTCAATAAATATTGAAGTCCTGCTAACTTGACTCTCTTTGTTATCAATAAAAAATAAATCGGAGTCACTAACCACTCCATCATACAAAGAGTCTAGATATATACTTCCGTCATCTTGGACATAAAGCTTTTCTCTTTCAATGATCGCGATTGGCTCCATACCTGAAGTATCAATTGTACCCTTAGGGTATACAACTAATTTACCTCCTCTTGTAAGGGTAATGTCAGGACTAATTATAACATTACGACTACTATTTTTCACAAAACCACCCTGTGGAAATGGATATTCCTTTACCCCATTCTGCCAAATCAATTGATTTAGATTACCCTCAGAGCTTGGTCTTTGAACTGCTGAAAACTTATCTGACATAAAGAGTTCTATCTGTCTGATCCAGTCCAGATAAGTATAATCGGAATCACAGAATCTTAGTCGTTCCAGTAAGGCATATGTAAAAACTCCAAACTTTTTGTCACCTTCTCCAAATTCAAAACTTTTTGCAGCATCTGATGAGCTGTAAAGACCAATCAGGTTTGCTAATTTCTTGGTATCCTTATTCTGCTTGCATGGGGTGAATGAAAAGTCAATTTGTGCAAATTGTTTTTGACTATCAGATGTATTGAATCCATTATCCGTACTACCAACTCCCCTACTAAATGAACCAGAATGACATGCATCGAAAATCAGAACCATCTGCCCGTCTTCACCTAGCTTTGACCGAATGGGATTAAGAATCTCATTAATTTCATCATCCAAAATGTACTGTTTGGCATTTGGATTTGTTTGATTGAAATGGCTAAGAACAATAGCCTCATCTAGATTGTCCGCACACTCGTCCTCGTCTATATCTAGAACCTGTGTTCCATGACCTGTATAGTAAAAAAGTGCTAAATCAGATGGACCAACTTTATCTAAAAGTGCTTTATTTATCTGTTTGAATATAGTTGGTTTTGAGAGACCGTTCGCGTTTAGCACAACGCATTCGAAACCTTGCGATTCAAGAACGAATCTCATGTAGAACAAGTCATTATCTACTGATTTAAGATCAGTAAGATTGGAGCTTGGATAGTACTCCGCAATCCCCAGCAAGAAAGCGTATTTTTTCCCCTGTGCAGATAACATATGAATGGAGAGAAAAAAAAACAGCAAGCCGAGCAAAATTTGTTTTCTCATTAAGCTAAGTTTTCAATCAACCATCAATTTTACTAAAAAGGGATAAGAAGTCAAAATTTAAAATTTAAATTAACTCTCAGAGGTCTAATTAGTTTATATAGCAAAGCTTCTCCAGAAGCTAGAATGTTTTTTCAATAAATCTCTAGCTTGAATATTATAATAATGCTGCTTGTTATTCGCAATTGTAGTAATAAGCTTGCGCACTTCTGTTTCAGGTCTTTCTAATATCAACATTACTTGAATCTCCATCCAATCCAAGTGCATCCGGTCAACATCTAAAATGTCAATTTTTTCTCTACCTAACTGAATCTGTTTTAACACCAATGCATAGTCCTCATTATTTAGAGCATAAAGTACGCTTTCAATAATTGGATCCTGCTGCCTACCAGAATATTCAATTGCAGGAAGTTCACCTTTTGAAATTAAACCAACGAGAGGAAAAGATTCATCCAGGAGAATGAGCCCCTCGTTGGCTAGGTATTTGTTTGAGTAGTTTGAGGTAGAATAACTTACAACAAGAGCAAAAATTAAAAACAATACTCCTGCAGCAATAGAAAACACTTTAGTAAAATTGAAGCGTTTAATTTTTGCTTGATTCGAATTAAAAAATCCTTGCTCACGCAAATCTGCTTCTACTAAATTAATCATATTATGAAAGCTAACTCCATCACGGATTGCCTTCAACTCATTGAATCTATTTAAATCAAATTGGGATGCTTGTACTTGATTTAAAAATTCTTTTTGTTTCTCCTTTTTCATTTTACCACTTAAATAATCCATCATTTCTTCTTCAGAAATCATAAAAGTCACTTTTTATAAGAGATTTTAATCGTCTGATGCATCTGCTCTTCTTGTTCCTCACAAAGGACTTCGTATAATTCATACGCTCTGCAATCTCCTCGGCATCTAAACCATTAACAAAAAAATATTTTAGCAATTCTTTACATTTTTCGTCCAAACTTGCATTCATAACACGAAATACACGTATTGTCAATTCGTCACTACTAACTTCATCTTCCTCCTCTACATGCCTTAGGGACTCTGTTAACGCCTGATCTTGTCTCTCTCTTCTTATTCTATTAAGAAAAATATTTCTACATGCCCCTGCAAACCATGCCTCGATATTTTCTACATCTTCAAAAGAGCCATTCTTTACCTTCAAGGTAAAAGAGAGAGCTGCTTCTTGAAAAATATCATTTTTATCAGTTTGCTCTAATCCAGCGTATCGCCTTGACATAAAAATCTTATTGTATAAAACTGTATACAACTGCAAATATCCCTCTCGAGAATTAGCTCTCACTAAGTCTATTAGATTCTTATCCAAATCCGAATACTATTTTAAGGTGAATAGGCGTTTTGTAATGATTTGTAGATCTAAATTTCAAATATAACTAAAAGGTTTCTTGGTCTTTCAATAATAAGTACACTAAAACAGCTAAGTGTAACCACTTTGAAGATTCTTTTTTTAAAAAATACTCCATTACTTAATTGATAGCCTTTGTTATCTTTGAATAAAAAAACACAATTGAAGTATTCATTTTACTATTTAACCTTTCTACTACTTCTTCCTTTGGCTAGTCATGCCCAGAAAAGAGGTGCCCCTCCAGCTAACACTCAAACGCAAGCCCCAATTGGCTTTCAAGCCAATGACTTTGATCTGCAGGACTCAACAGACTTGTTACAAGACAGTATACTTCAAGTGGTACTAGATACCTCTGATGCAATTATTACCAAAGCATTTGATCCATTTTCAGAACGTTTTATATCAGATACTTTACTAAGCCCATCATTTACCCAATTTGATCCAGCTAGAAAAAACAAGTGGCAACATGTACATGCAGGAAATGTAGGTACACAAACTTATGGACTCCTTTTTAATTCAAACTTCAACGACAGAGGTAGAACCTGGAGAGATCAAGCATTTAGAGTATACCAAGATCCTGTAGAAAATTTTGAGTTTTACAGACTCACACAGGCCATTACAAGGGCTACATTCTATATGAAACCTACTACAGAAAAAGGCCTTTTCAATGTTGACTTTGGCAGAAGCTTCGCTAATGACATAAATATTTCCCTTCACTACAATAAAGGCAATCAATCTTCGAACTTCCTCAAGTCTGCAACCTTATTTGAGGATCTCAAAGTCGGCATACAATCCAACTCGATTGACAGAACATATAATTGCTTTTACCTGTTCTCATTCAGCAGAAACGAGGTAGAACATAATAATGGAATAAAAATACTAAGTACAGCTAATAATACGAATCCAGAATTGGTTAGTATAAACAGTAATCTGGCAAATACCAATATTCGTAGGTCACAGCATTTGTTTAGACAAAGCTTGAGTATTGGAAGTTCCGAGAGTTCGTACAAACTTAGCCTTGCACATCAGATTAGCCTGTATAATGACAGATACAGATTCTCAGACACAGGAATTAACAACTCATTCTCAGACAGCTTTTATTCCAACTTTAATCTTCTTGGTTTAGATGGTGGAATCCGTATGTTTTCAGAGACTCGAGTTCTAGAAAACAAAATAAGTCTGCTGGCTATCAAGCATGAACCATTTGTTAAGGAAGATCCAACAAAACGAATATTCTACCTAGAAGGAGGATTGAGCAGTCAGTCGATTCTCCATAGGATGGAACCTGTTTCGACATCATTAAATGCTATCTCTGTATTTGGAAAACTAGACTGGAAACTGCTTGAAAATATTCGCCTAAAAGGAACTGCTAATCTTGGATTAGGAGCTATCACGGGAACCTACCAACTCCATCCCCAAGCCTTTGTGCAGTTAAAGGATTTCGTTGAACTTAGTGGTGGCCTAGATATACATGCTATTTTACCAAGCTTTCACCAACAAGTGCTATTGGTCAACCAGCAAGAGATATGGGCAAATAATTTTTCCAGTATTAGAAACCAACGAATCTATGGTCTCTTGAAATGGAAAAAACTAATTCCTTTTCATGTAGGAATTTCACAACACAGTGTTCAGAATTACGTCTATATGGATTCGAACCAATTGATGCAACAATATCAAGAGAATATCAATATACAGCAACTCAATGCGGGTGTTCAACTAAAGCTTTGGAGAATACACTTGGACAATGATGTTTATTTCCAAAATATATCCTCTGACAAAATTAGAGCACCTCGTCTTATCGGGAATCATAGCCTATATTACAAAGGATATTTGTTCAAAAAAGCTATGTGGTCAAAATTTGGTGTCGACCTTCGTGCTCATGATCCTTTTCAAGCCTACGCATTTCAGCCAGCCTCAGGCACCTTTTACCTTCAGGATGATTTCACGACAAACTGGCAATTGAATCTTGATGGATTTTTCTCCTTCAAGATCCAAAAATTTAGATTTACCTTCAGAATCATGGATATCTTAGCTCCATTAAGAGAAGAATTTTTATTCTATCAATATCCGTATGCATTTGAACCACTTGATTACAGATTGGGAATCAGCTGGGACTTTGTAGACTAAAAAAATAGAGCAGATAGGATAGCACGATATCCAAACTGCTCTATAACATTGTTCCCAATTAATCATCTACTATTGTTACACGATTATAACGCTATATACCCGATTAGAAAACCCAATTATGGACTAATAAAAGGCTTGTAAAAACAAAAAAACAAACCTATACAACTACCTATCAACTATCTACGATATCAAAATCAAGCATTCAAAAAAAGGCAGCGAAAAATTTCGCTGCCTTTTTTTATTTAAAACTTATACCCAACATTTACCGATAGCGTTTGCTGTCGAAGTTCAAAACCATCTACATCAATTGGATTCATATTAGCAAGGCCCAATCGGTACTGAAGACCAAGGTCTACCTTCCCTAGGTCTATACCGACTCCAGCAACAGCACCATAATCGACACGCTTAATAAGGTCTGTATTCCCTCCCCAGATAAGATCGGTTTCAAGCCCTCCGCCAAAGCCAAGCACTTTTACACCCATTTTTTCTTTAGCACTGAAGCCATATGAAAAATAAGGTCCTGCACTCAAATACATATTCTTATCATTTCCAAGATCGATTTTGTACTTTAAATTCAATGGAATATCAAAATACATAAGATCTATATCCACTTCTCCTCTTACCAAGCTTCCAATCATATCAACCCGTGCCTTATATCCTTTCTTAGATATTAATCCTGCTACTTGAACAGCAAATATGTCGTTTATATCATACTCATAGGTAAGTCCTATATTATACCCAAAATCTGCAACCGTCCTAAGGTCTAATATATCTCCTACTAGTGAAACACCATCCTCGACATCGCCAATTTCAAAGATATCACTCGCCTGATCTACATCGGTTATTAAAGGTATTACATCAAATAATTCAGTACTGAAACTTAGATTGTTTGAATTAATTCCCAGCTGCAAGCCCAGTTCCTGAGCACTAACAGTCCCAGATATACCTAAAAGGATTAATACTACATACATTCTTATTTGTCTCATAATGATTGTGTTTATTTTTATTAAATGATTGGAAAAGAAATCAACTTCCTTTGCACACTTCAAATAAACATAAAAATTATTGAAAGCAGTATCCCCTGTCTTTAGACCCCCTTAACACCTTTTAATTTTTTAATCTATCCTTAAAAATCAACAAATACGCAGTAAGGGCTTGATACACCAAAAGCTATCAACTAAAACCCTATCCATCTACTCCACTTAATTCTTAATTTCTAAAAACGAAATTGAGTAATTTTAAAAATAATTTAACAAGCAATTATATCGAGTATTCGAAAAGCACAGATCAATTTACATTTCTACTAAGCCTTTTCCTTTTTAACAAACTATTAAGTAGCTAAAAGCATTTTCAAATCAGTAAAAGATTAATTTCGCATTCTAAAGTATGATGATCATGGACAAGCATTTAGAAAAAGCCTTAGTAGATGGAATGGACTACAAGACCTATAGAACAGAGATTCAAAGGCTATTTGAGGCGGACCAAACTACAAACAATGACAACAAAGAATCTATGCTTCATTACACCCATTTGAACATACAACGAATGAACAAATGGGATAAAATCGCAAAGCTAAGCACTGAATCTCTTGAACAGATGCAATCAATCAAAACACCTGAGCTTTGGATTGCACTCACAGAAGGATGGTGCGGCGATGCAGCACATGCCTTACCAATCATCCACAAACTTTCCGAGGAATCAGACTTAGTAGAGGTGAAATATGTTCTACGTGATCAGCATAAAGACCTCATGGACCAACATCTGACCAATGGTGGCAGGTCCATACCTAAGATCATTCGAATTGATGCAAATACTGGTTCGATAATTGGCAGCTGGGGACCTAGACCCAAAGACATGCAACAATCTATATTGGACAATAAAGCCTCCAAAGATCCGATCCCATATAAAGAATTGAGCATGCAAAATCAAACATGGTATGCAAAGGATAAAGGGAAAACTATACAGCGTGAATTTTTAGAAAAAAATGATTAAAGTCCTTCTGAAACAAAGACTTATTACTAAAAAAACAAAAGAACTTTATTCGGGGAAATCCGATAAAGTTCTTTTCAATTAAAAAAGACTGTAATCGTTCAATAACCAAAGTGGTTAAACATGTTCTTTATCCTATGGAGACTAATTCCTCACAATAGGACTTAAATAATACCTGATCAAGATTCAATTGCTCCTTCAAGTACGTCTCAAAGGCCGATAAAAAATACTGATCTATTCCTTTAATTTCTAGTGCTAAAGATTGTTTAGAATACGCTAGACCTTTAGCATCCTTATAATCTCCACCATTAAATCTACCAACCGTGAAGGCAAGTATATTTTTTTCGGAATATTGTTTACCTCTGCGCTGCAAGTCTGCAAAATATGAAAGAACTAAAGCGTCTAGTTTCTTTTTGAGTAATTTGTGTTCTACAGGCAATAGTGGAATCACATATATCCCTCCTAGTGTCTGATCCATTGAAAGAATTTGCTCGGAAAGTCTTCCATTTTGAATGTAATAATCAATGCTCAGAATATCATTCGAACGATCGATTTGATCCCAATTGACTTCTTGGACCAATTGGCTTTTCTTTGCATCCAAAGGGAGGGCCTTTGAATGTTGGTTTTGGGTAATTCGCATAGTATAATTAAGAGATTGTTTGGAACTTAAAAACCATATTGCTCACGTATAAGTTCCTAGCGAAAAAACACCCGCTAACTGAAATCAATTTATTTTATAAATTCAAAACAGGAAAGGCCTAGACAAAAAAAGTGCCTTCGTAGGAAGGCACTAAAACAAAACACTATTTACAAATCTGTTTTTATTTTTCCGCACGAATCGAAAAGCAGATGATCGAATTCAATACCGAAAAAAAACATTTCCTTTAGATTAGTTCATTAGATGATTGAGTATATCAATATACTCTTATGTTTATTTGTCTGATTAAAAACCGCTATTTGTGTTGTTACTATGAGCTAAAGTCAAGGATACCTTTTACAAGATATTTAATGAGGTGGGTGTGCTAATTTTTAGCATGCGCTAATTTAAGAACTAGATTAGAACTATCCAATAACCAATTATAGGTATAAAAAAAAACGGCAAAGGAAATTAATCTCTTTTGCCGATTCTTAAGTCTTGCCAGGTATTCAATCTGGCGAAGTTTGTAATAATAGCCTACTACAAATATTTATCCTATTCAATTCAAATATATGACATTTTTCAATCTTTAAAAAGTGTCAATGCAGACCAAAAAATACATAAAAACATACGAATAATAAGCAGGTAGAGAACCCTAAACAGGAGACACTAATACATAAACACCTGAATTACAAAAAAATAAGTTGCACAAAATAGGGGTACAAGCTAAAAAATAAAAAGACTCTAGAATCAACATATTTTATGCCTAATATTAGCGTTTTGGTCCGACAACTTACGATTTGGCACCCAAGGTCTTAAGTTTTGAATCAATTATCTCCCCCATTGCAAGGTGCAATGAGTCAAAGTCAGAAGATAGATATGTCTTATAATCGAATCCTTCTTGTATAAAATGAATTGAATTCGAACAATCAGTCAGCGATTCTAATATATGCGAAGAACAAATAATAATACGACCCTGGCTCTCCTTTTTAAGAATAGCCTTCATTAATTCATTGCCCTCAAGGTCGACACCATTGAATGGCTCATCAAGAATCAAGACCCTTCGATTTTGACAAAGTGCTGCAATAAAAGCAATCTTTTTACGCATACCAGTCGAATAGTTATCGATTAATTCGTCCAAGGGCAAATCAAAGATGGAAGAAAGGTCAAAAGCCATTTTATCCATCTTTCCAAGTACCAGCAGCAGATACTCCCTCCCCTTCATAAAAGGATAAAAGAATGGATCAGTTTGCAGTATTGATACATCTTTGTTTTCCAAAGGTTTTCCATCGTTAAGAATAGATCCCGAACTAAGCTTCAGACTTCCTGAAAGGATTTTAAAAAGAGTTGTCTTCCCAACACCATTCCTTCCCAAAACCCCATTTATTTCATTTGAGCTAAAAGAAAGATTTAGGTCCTGAAATATCTTCTTGGATGGGTAAACAAAACTACAGGATTTCATTTCAAGCATAATAATAATTCATATTGCGCTCTGCACGAATATAATTGACTCCTGTATAAACCAAGGAGACCAAAAACAAGCCAGGCAAAAAATTAAATAATATAAATATGGAGAGCACATTAGAACTAGCCACTAGTATGCGATCTGGTGTATATGTGCGATACTTATAGGAGATAAACATGCAGATATTAAGTAGAGTAATAAAATACCCGCCCAAGTACCAAAAGAAGTGATCACCATTACCCAAGCAAGTAAGTAGCAGAGCAGGCAGTAGAAATACTTGCATTGCAATCATATTGCTGATCATTTTCTTAGCCACAAAATTCTTTGACCAATTTATCATCGAACGATCCTCCACAGAATTGAAAATACCAGGAAGACAAATCGAAAACAAAAAGACAAACACAAAGAAAAAAGCAAAATGAAAATAACTAGCTAAACCTAAAGCTGTGAGAATGATCAATACTAGAGGCTGTCGCTCAAAAAAAAACTTCATCTCAAATAACTGTAATGGGATAAAGCGGATACTCCGTTTATTATCTTTTATCTGATAATCTCCCAACAGATATTTGCCAACTAAAGCAACAAGTAAAGCAATCAGTATATTCACCAACACCTTACTCCATTGGTTTGTGACAATAAATAAAATGAAAAGTGGTATTTGTAAAAGGATATATTCAGAAAAGTATAATCCTATAATATGTTTATCACTTTTGAACAAGGACTCCAAAAACATACGGTCCTTTCTTTGGTAATGCACAAGAACTAATAAAGTTAAGACTGCTATTGTGGACACAATCAAATCTGAATTAATAATAAAAACTATTCCTCGAGCAATCATCGAAAGTGCCAAAACAGCCACTACCAAAACAAGTAAATAGCCTGCATCTTTAAAAAGCCTATGGGCTTGTAAAAAACGAAACTTAAGAAGCTGAATGAGAATCTGCATTAATAAATATAGATAAATGCCTGAGCAATTAATATAAAAAGGCCACCCATTAGATGAGTGGCCCCTTGATACAGTCAAATCTGTATATATTTTAGATTAAAATCTGTATCTCAGACCGATCTGCATTTGCCATCTTGACATAAGGCTGAAGTCATCCGTAAATGTACTTGTTAATGCCGGATCGAAGCTATACGTTGGTTCACCATCTGTCACACTAACACCTACTGGCTGTGTATTTGTTGGGAATTGGCGCACACCCCAATCTGAACTAAACATATTACCGATGTTCAGAATATCAATACTAAGCTGAAGCATGTTATCATCTGAAACCATAAGATCCTGAAGGATTCTAAGATCCCATCTGCTATACCATGGACTAAGCATACCATACTTCTCCATTACCTCACCTCTGTTTGCATTCAAATATTCATCCTGCTGAATAAATGCCTCGTAACCATTTCTACCAGCTTCAGAAGAGAAATTCATTGCTGCTAAATCAGATTCCGTAGGAATATAGATAAGGTCATTCAAACCTGAACCATCATTGTTGATATCCCCAGAATAGGTATAACTAAATCGACCACCCTGTGCATATTCCATGAACAATGCCACAGAAGTTGCCATTTTTCCATATTCTATTCGATGCATCAAAGTACCGATCACTCTGTGACGATTACCATAAAGTGATGGACTCAAAAGTGCTTGATTTACATTTCCATAGGCTGGATTTCTTTCATAAGCATCTGAAGATATTTCCGCTTCAATAGAACTTGCATCCTTAGAATCCAAGAAGTTATAAGCAAGACTTGCAGACATTCCATTTGCAAAATCTTTCTTAGCAGAAACTGTCCAGTTGAAAGAAGAACCCACATCCGTATTCGTAAATACATAAGCGTTGTTCGAGAATGATCCAAAAGGACCACTATTTCTATCTCCTGCACCATAAACAGGTCTATTATCTACACCACCTAAGGTCGCCGTGGGAGCTTTTAAACCATAGTTTCGCACCATCATACCATTGATATCTTTTGTGTAAATGATATCCGTAGTCAATACTACACCATTATCTAATTTATGATCTATACCTAGATTTGATCTCCAAACCTGAGGATATTTGAAATCTGGATTTGTAACACAGTAGAACCACCAATTTGGATTCGCGATCTGATTACCTATCCATACAAACGGAAGACGACCTGTAAACAAACCTGAACCACCTCTAATCTGTGTTGTTCCTGATCCATTCACATCATAGTTGAAGCCTATGCGTGGCGAAATAAGTGGCGTCTGACTTGGTAATACGGTGTGATCAAAGGTAACTGACTCTCCATCTTCATTGAAATACTCAATCTCAGGATTATAATCAAAGCCAGCACGATCTATATTCTCTTGAGCTTTTGTAGGCGTGTCAAAATACAATGGTAAATCCATTCTAAGCCCTAATGTTAAGGTAAAGTCATTAGACATTGCCCACTCGTCCTGAATATAGAAAGCCCCTTGTCCAACATTTGTCTCAGCAAGTGCCCAGCTATCATTCTCCGTGTTTCCGTTAAATGTAGCTTGAGCTCCATCAACGTAAGATTGAAGAGCTCCGGTATTTAGACTATCCAAAAATGCCCCTACTGATTCAAAGCCAGGTCCAAATGTACCTCCTACTATTCCACCATCATATGCACCCAAATTAAATGAGTTATTGAAGTCGAACTTCTCTAAGGATGCACCGATCGTAAAGGTATGGTCACCTGCATATAGATTAAAGTTATTTGAGATTTGTAGAACATCCTGATCCAATACATTATTGATTGAGAATGGTTCATGACCAGCTACTATATATCGGATTCCATCCTGGTTGATATTAATCACTGGAAATGGAGTTGATCTTGGATTACGGCTATCTCGGAAAGCAGTATATCCCACTTTTAAGTTGTTTGCCATATTATTCCCCATCAACATGCGCCATTCAGCAATCGCTGAGTGAATAACATTGGTAATGGTATATCCTGAATTTTCAAACTGTAATGTTGTAGCATCTGGCCCTCTTCTACCCAATGCAGAAGGGTGTGCCGGTTTATCCTTGCTTGCATCCAACCAGTTGTACGTTAAAGTCAGTGAATTATTTTCACTCAAATTAAAATCCAATTTAGCCAAAGCTTTTTGGCTACTTGTTTCGTGCAGATAATTTTCATAATCTCCAGTTACATAACCGAATTCACTAGCCAAAGCACTAGAAACAGCATCTAAATCAGAAGCTAATACCCTAGATATATTTGAACCGCTTCCTCCTCGATTTGCCAGGAAATTTGATCCAAGATCTGTTCTATTATCTTGCTCGTAGTTCGCGAAGAAGAAAATCTTATCCTTTATAATAGCACCACCTACAGAAGCACCAAATTGTAATTGCTGAAGATCTGCAACAAAAATATCATTGCCACTCACCTTAGAACCTGTCATGGCTTCATTTCTTCCAAAACCATACACTGTCCCAGCAAATTTATTTGACCCTGACTTTGTAACTGCGTTTATTGCAGCTCCTGTAAAACCTGCTTGCGTTACATCATAGGGAGCAAGTGAAACTTGAATCTGTTCGATGGCATCCAGCGATACTGGTTGTGCATCGGTTTGACCACCAGGTGTTGCCGCATCAAGTCCAAAAGGATTATTGAAAATAGATCCATCTAACGAAAAGTTATTAAACTGATCATTTCGACCTCCAAATGAATTTCCATCCGCAGATGGCGTAAGTCTTGTAAAGTCAGAAGCAGATCTTGAGATTGTTGGCAAAGCTGTCAATTCTCGAGTTCCAATTGATGTTGCTGCTCCAGTACGTTCGCTGTCAAAAACAGCATCTTTCTGTCCAGAAACTACAAACTCAACCAATTCAACATCACCAGACTTCATGGTGAAGTTCATTTTGAGCTTTTGACCAATACTCAAATTAATATTATTCTCTGTTTTATCTTGATAACCGATATAGCTAACGGTAACAGAGTATGGTCCACCAATCTTCATATTTGGTAAAGTATAACGACCATCAGTCCTTGTTGTGGTTCCGTAGCTAACTCCAGATGGCTCATGGACAGCAACTACTGTTGCACCAATAAGTGTTTCACCACCGGAATCTACTATCTTACCATTTATTGTTGCTGTTGTGACTTGAGCGTTTGCATCAACAGCGAACAAGCATAACATGCTTGCAATCACTAGTAAAAGTTTATTTTTCATAATTTTGAATTATGTTTCTAATAAGTATCGTACATGTTAAATTTATTTAATATTCTCTTAACATCTAAATAATTTCTGTAATATTTATAAGCAAATTGTTGAACTCATATTAAACCTTTAGGCTTTATTGCAGTCTATCAATAGTTTTCATAAATAATTAAAAAACAACAATTTAAAAAAATGAAAAATTTAACACTGTTACTTTTTTTAATATGTACCCCTTTAGTTCTTATGGCCCAAAGAGGTCCTGGACCCAGTCCTAGTGAACGAGTAAAAATAATGGACGATAGTTTAAGTTTATCTGAGGCTCAAGAACAAAGATTGCTTGACTTATTTGAAAGCACCCGGGAAACAATGCTAGATATTCGGGACAATAGTGAATCCGTTGAGCAATTTCGATCTGAGTTTAGGGCAATCAGACTTCAGGAAAAAGAAAAAATACAACTATATCTCACCGGTGAGCAATTCCAAAGATGGGAAGTAATACAGGCACAGAGAAATGAATATCGTAGATCACAAAGAAAGGGGAAGCAAAACAAGAAACCCGACTAAACAAATAAAAACCAATACGCATTTCACAACGAGATCAACATAACATATGAAACACCTGATAGCCTCTATAATTTTCTTTATTCCTTTTGTTGCATTTAGCCAATCATTTTCCATTTCTGGAATTATAACTGACAATGAAAACAATACACTTCCAGGTGCTGTGATCCAACTAGAATATCCTTGGGAAGAATCTATAGAAACAGTCGTAAGTAGTCTTGATGGCAGTTTTCAGTTCAAATCCGTAGAAGAAGGAGGCTATAAGGTTAAAGTAAGTTTCTTAGGCTTCCAATCGGCCACATTTGAATGTACTATATCTAATAAAAATTTCAACTTCGGAGCACTTAAATTAGAAAAACAAAATCTAGAACTTGAAGAATATGAACTAACCGAAAAAGCTCCAATAGCTCAAATATCCGGAGATACAACACAATATAATGCCTCTGCATTCAAGACGCTAAAAGATGCTAGTACAGGTGACCTTTTAGAAAAAATGCCTGGCATTTCCAACAATAATGGAGAACTGCAAGCACAAGGTGAAAAAGTAGAGCGGGTATTGGTCGACGGTAAACCGTTTTTCGGTAATGACCCTAAGGCTGCTGTGCAAAATATTCCTGCAGAAATGGTTGATAAGATTCAGGTCTACGATCAAAAAAGCCAGCAAGCACAGTTTACCGGCTTTGACGATGGTGAAACCTCCAAAACAATCAATATAATCACAAAAAGTGATCGTAAAGCAGGACAATTCGGACGATTATATGGAGGGCTGGGAGATAACGGTAAGTATAAAGGGGGAGGTAATGCCTCTTTATTCAATGGAGATCAACGGATATCAATAGTCGGCCAAAGCAATAACATCAATATTCAAAATTTTTCGTCAGAGGATCTATTAGGAATTAGTGGCTCAAGTAAAGGCAGAAGAGGCGGAGGCTCCTGGAGAGGAGGTAATTCAAATTTCAGCGTTCCTCAATCAAGCGGGATCTCCCAAACACATGCTCTAGGATTTAACTATAATGACCAATTTGGTGAAAAGATAAAATTCTCAGCATCTTATTTTGGCAATCTAAGTGAAAACCAACTCCTCGAAAACACACAAAGATACTTTGTAGGTAAACTGGAGAATCAATTGTATACAGAGAATTATATATCTACCAGAGATAATAGTAATCATCGCTTAAACATGGATGTAAATTGGGAAATTGACTCCTTAAACTCCATAAATATCAGACCACGACTAAGCCTTCAAACTAGTGCTGAAAATAGTCTAACTGATTCAAATACGGAATTACTTTCGGATGCACTTAACACATCTAACAATGATTATCAGTCAGAACTATTGGGCTACAACTTTAGAAACAATCTACTCTGGAGAAAAAAATTCAAAGACAAGAAAAACACCTTCTCTTTAAATATCAATACCACGATCAATAATAATGATAGTGATAGTAGACAACGTTCTGACAACATCTTATATGTACCTGTAGAAAGTAATGACATCATAGATCAAGAAACAGATTTCAATTCCTTAGGCTGGCAAATACGTAATAATGCTACTTATACCATACCGCACAAAGAATTCGGTATGTTTAGTATTAGCGCTAATTATGATATTGAAGAAGAACGAATCAGTAATTACACCTATGGTTTGGATTCAGTAAGCAATACGTACTCAAAAGTTGATGATCTTTTGAGTGGTGAAAACAACTATTTTACACGCACACAATACTTAAACGCTGGTTACAACTTTAGAAAAGGCAGAGATGTATTTGTATTAGCGCGACTAAGAGCTCAAACTGCACAGCTTAGTGGAGAAGAAATTTATCCACAAAGTTCTACCTTAGATAAATCCTTTCAAGCGTTACTACCCTTTGTATTTGCCAGGATAAACATATCGAAAACAGAAAATCTAAGGATTTTTTATCGTAGCTCAGCTAATCTTCCTTCAGGTAATGACCTGAACTATATACTAAACAATAGTAATCCAATTCAACTGAGTATTGGTAACCCAGCACTTAATCAATCGATTAGCCATAGAGTGTTTTTTAGGTATCAAAAGACGGACGCTGAAAAGGCAAACCTTTTCTACGCCAATATTGGCTTAACCTATACGAATAACTACATAGGAACAGCATTATACTTGCCGGGCAGTGAAGCACCGATTCTTAGCCAATTGGATATTCCAAGATCGGCACAATTATCCCAAAGTGTCAACCTTGATGGATACTGGAGCTCTAATGGATATATAACATATGGGCTTCCTTTAAGCAAACTTAGATCCAATCTGAACATGAGTCTAAATGCGGCTTATATAAGAAGGCCTGGTTTAATCAATGAGGAATACAATTTTTCCAATAATACCAATGCTGGATTCGGATTAGGTTTAAGCTCAAACTTTAGTGATCAATTTGATTTTAATCTATCTTCAAAGACCTCCTATAATTGGATTGCAAACACCATACAGCAGCAATTGGATGCTAACTTTATCAATCAAAGTACAACTTTTAAGTTTGCATGGGTACTCAAAGAACGTCTGATAACACGATCCAATATTTCGCACCAATATTACAATGGACTTTCAGACAATTTGAATCAAAGTTTCTTTCTTTGGTCAGCTAGTATCGGACTGAAGATTTTAAAAGATCAACAAGGGGAATTAGCAATCGAGATCTTTGATATTCTAAATCAAAATCAGGCTATTTCTCGAAATGTAACTGAGGTATACTATGAAGACGTACAGAGTAATGTTTTACAGCAGTTCTTTATGTTGAGTTTTACCTACAATTTTAAAAATTTCAATACGGGCAAGCAGAAGAGTAAAAAACCGGAGTGGAATAGAGGATATCCTTATGGCAGAGGATAGAATAGAAAAGGGCTGATCTTAATCGATCAGCCCTTTTTTGTAGCTCCGCTAGGAATCGAACCTAGATCCTGAGCGCCGGAAGCCCAAATAATATCCATTATACTACGGAGCCATTATAAACCACAAATATAAAAAAGATCTTGAGTTTTAAAATAGAAATCATGATTGAGGCCTAAGTCAAATATTTAGTTTATTTGCATTTCATCTCCATTCAGGCGTGCTAAAACTTTAGTTACTATAGATTTATCTAAAGAATGAAAAACAGAACAATAATCATCCAGTACTTTAGAGATTATCTCAATTAATTTATCTGCACTAATCCTGCCATTACATTCAATTTCGATGTTTATAGCGCTGAAAGCTTTTGGTGGTTCATGACCTCGAATCCCATTTACAGAAACATTCAAATCCTCAATGTCGAGGCGTTTTTTCTTAACAAAATTAATAACGTCGATAGAGATACATGCCCCTAGGCTAGAAAGAAGCAATTCCATTGGCCTCAAACCCAAAGTATTCTTTTGGTACTCCTGGTTGACCCCTATGTAAATTTGTTCGGTCCCGTTACTCGAAGACAATTGAAAACTCCGATCGATCTGCTTTACATTAACTTTCATAAACCAACTTTTACACATTCCTTATAAGCTAAAATACTTAAGCAATACCGATTAAGAACCAGTTCAAGCTTATTCCTTTTAGTAAATTCATATCAGATAATAGACAAGGATAATAACATAATCTCAAGCTAGTCAAAAGAGCCTTTAATGATATTAACTGAAGGTATTTTAGTAAACTTCAAGAACCTCGAATAAAGCTCATCAATTCTTACTAATAGACCAATATAACTATTGCTCATCAATTGAATAAAATATCTTTGAAGTTTGGACGATTTATTCCGTAAAAGCTCTAAAATCATCGATAAAAGGAATCCCTAATCTGTTGCACTAAGCTAAATCACAGTTCCTTTGAAGCTACTCTACAATTCACTAAGGTCAAATAACATACTACTTATTTATATCAGGATTTTGTATACCTGCGATATTCTCAGGCAACCATTCCATATATCATTCCTTCAAAGTCAAGCACAAATTACAGTAATTTTAATATAAGGTTTTTTGGTGTTCGGTTTGTCAAAAAATTAATTAATCAGATAATTTATTCCTGTAAAACTTAAGTTGCAATCGAATTCAAAAACAAAGAATTTAACTTTTAATTACCCAAATTTCTCATTATGAAAACTAATTTAATCAAGAGCCTATTCCTTGGCTTTTCACTTCTATTGTTTATTTTTCCGAGTATTTCTTATGCACAATTTAATCCAACTAAGATTTTAAGAGGTCCAGACCCAACAACTGTAACCACGAATTTTGTAGATATTAAATACGTAGCGCATTTGAATGGTGCGAATACAGTTAAATGGTCATTCAGTGATCTTTCAAAACTAGCATCTTTTACAGTAATGGTCAGTGAGGATGATTCCAATTACTCTGATTACAAGGATATTTCAAATACTCCTACATCTAACATTAGCAAGGTTTTTACTGCTTATTTGGATGATTTCAACGGCAGTAGCAGATTTATCCGACTAAGGGCAAATTATGGTGATGGTACATTTGAAGATTCTGAAAGTAGAGAAGTACTTTTTTATGGATCTAAAAAAACAGAGATCAGTACTTGGCCTAACCCTGTAATGGAAGAGGTTCAAATCGGAGACATTAGTGAGCTTGTAACAGATCTAATTATTTATGATCAGCATGGATCAATAAAGCGTACAGAGGGCATAAATCCATATCAAGAATCTAAAAGCTTAAATATTGCTTCCTTTAAAACAGGATTCTATCACTTTATCTTATTGGATGAAAATGGAAGGATCGTGCAAAGCAAACGAATCTTTAAACAATAAAAATAAAAAAAGCCCTGTCTTTCGACAGGGCTTTTTTATTGTTTGTGATCCCGCTGGGGCTCGAACCCAGGACCCCTTGATTAAAAGTCAAGTGCTCTACCAACTGAGCTACGAAATCGCCATTATTTATCTTCAAGTTCTTAGAAAGTGATCCCGCTGGGGCTCGAACCCAGGACCCCTTGATTAAAAGTCAAGTGCTCTACCAACTGAGCTACGAAATCATTGTAAGATAAATACGTTTGCTTTTCTTATAAAGCGATGCAAATATACAAGTTAATTTCTCAATTACAAATTTAAAAACTAAAAATTAACCTCCTTTTTCATCCTTCGATTCAAGCTAATATTTCAAAGATTTTGAAGCTAAAAAAATGACCTAATTAAATTCTAAGAAGGCCAAGATGCTCAATTGTAAAATTACAAAAATAACAATATATCCACTATTAATTTTTCAGTACCAAACGATCCGTTCAGAGATTAATTCCTCCCCTGTTGATACAACCAAAAAGTACATACCGAAAGCTCTTTCTTGCATAGGCAAATAAAACTGCTCCGAACTACTGACCTCTTTATTCCACAATAAGCAACCCTTTGTATCGTAGAGGACTGCTTGAGCCTTTGATAAATCGATCGGACCATGTAATCCAAACAAAATGCCATTTGGACCGCTTTGAATCTTTTTCAAACTAAACGCCTCCTCTTGAAAGCCAGAATCACAATTTGTATCTGTGCTAAGCAAATCAGATCTATATTGAGCCAAAATCAATCGCATTCTTTCTTTCTGCCCTTTCGTAAAATAATGTAGACAAGCATCTGAAGTATACATCATATAATTCCCCGTCATATCAGTAGATCCACAGGAAAAGGACTGATCCAAACAGGTGTTTAAATATGTACTTCCAGTCTTTGGAGTATCCGCAATCCCATCCTCCGATGAACAATCCGTCAAATCACTACCCCAGAGGTGCTCTAAACCAAAATAGTGCCCCATTTCATGAACCAGGGTTTTACCTTCGTCAAAGATTCCTGCTCCAGACAAACTCTTCAAACCTCCAAAAAAATTCACATCCATTACTATCCCTTGTTCAGGTTTGGGATCTACACCTGGGAAAGAGGCTTTTCCAATAAATAGACCACCAGTTTCGGCCACCCAGATATTAATATATCGATCAGTGTCCCAGGCATCTTTACCACCAAAATCATCATAAAACAGATTGGAAGAAGCACCAATATTCAAGAGCTCTACTTCCTTTCGTGTGATTCCAGAGGTCGGCAGCCCACTTGGATCTGTGTCCGCTAAACAAAACTGAAAATTTACAGCTGTACTACTTGAACTAAAAACTTTCGGGACTTGAGCGCTTGTCAGTGATTCACCACTAAAAGCTGTATTTAAAACCTCTATCTGCTCGAGAATTTGCTCATCGGGAATATCCTCGGAGTCCAGTCTATATACTACATGAACTACGATTGGAATCACAAGCTCTTGTCGATTATAAACCTTACCAACATCGATATTATTAATCACAGCATCCATAAGGTGCTGGTTTGCACCATAACGCTCCTGAGTGTTTTCAAAGAAACAAGGCTTCAGGTCCTGTGCATGCATTAAAGGACTTAAAAAGCAAAGCAATACAAGAATTAGCGAAGATCGCATGGATGGTCTTTTCTGTATAAACGAAACTAGTTTGATAAATTGTTCAATAGGAACAAAGAAAAAGGCCCTAAGATCAAGCTTCCATCTAAAACTCCTGAATAATAGTAATCATCCATATCGTCCCTCAAGTAGTTGATATAAATTATTAATAAAATATACATTAGCACACGACTAAAGCTATAATAGGCTATATCAATATAAAAGCTATCCAATACCACTGCTAGCGCAATAGCTATAATAAGCAATAGCTGACTTATTCGTTTACTACCATTTGCTCCAAAAGAGCGCACTAAAGTCTTTACTCCTACAAAAGCATCTAAATTTTTATCGCGAATATCAAAAGGCAGCGTTATAGCAAAAACATAGAGTGTGTATTCCATAAAAAACAAAAGGAACCTTGTATCAATATCAAAACCTGAATGCAGCAGTGGCAGGAATATACAAATGGATGACCATACTAATGCCACCAAAAACACCTTCACAAAGTCAAAATCCCTTAGTCTCTTTCCATTAAACACAGGAAGTACATAGGTTAGTGAAACAAGTCCTAGACAGGAAATTATAAGCTGAGCTTCAAAAACTAGATCAAAAAAGAAATAAACACTCCCTAAAAACCCAATACCTGCATATGCAAGAATATGCTTCCGGTAGGAAAGTATGGTTTTATATCGGTTTGTCATCTTGACCTTCTTAGCCTTATTTAGACCAACAATACGATGTAATGAATATACAAGCAGCGTAGAAAAAAAAAGGAAGTAGACACTAGCGTCTACCTCCCATGATTTCTTGGCTATAAAAAGTGTAATAAGTGCAGTCGAGGCAGCACCAGTTGCTATCCAGAAATTCCCATAGAGGATTAATTCCCAAAAAGCAATTAAAAGCTGTTTACACTTCCTAAGCATTTGAATTATTTATTCGCGGGATTATAAAAAGACCTAAAGTCCTCTCCTCCCTCAATATTCAATAGTGTATTATAGATCAGGCGAATGACATTGTTTACATCATCTTTAGACGCCATTTCTACAGTAGTATGCATATACCTTAATGGTAACGATATCAAAACAGAAGGTACACCAGAATTAGAATAAGCG
Source organism: Sphingobacteriales bacterium (assembly GCA_042091035.1). Classification (GTDB taxonomy): domain Bacteria; phylum Bacteroidota; class Bacteroidia; order Chitinophagales; family Saprospiraceae; genus AM-2324. Next base: position 29,199 of record JBELIG010000012.1, read on the forward strand.
AATGCATCTGTATCCGTGCCTGTAGACCTAGAAGCAGCTTCACGCTGAAAAGGAATATCATTTGATTTTGCAGTTGCAATAACCTTCTTTAATAGATTATTCTGTACTGCCGGTGCATAAGTAACAGATGGCCCCTCTCCTCCTTTAACATCACCTATTTTCTTTTTATCGATTAGCGGTGTGTGCGTATCGTGAGTAACATCCGTAACAATTGCTACATTAGGCTTGATTCGCTCAGCAATCATCTCCGCACCTCTCAGACCAATCTCTTCCTGTACAGAATTAACTACATAAAGTGAGAATGGAAGATCTACTTTGTTTTCATGGATCATCCTAGCTACTTCAGCAACACAAAAACCACCCATGCGGTTATCCAATGCGCGACCAACATAGTATTTATCATTTAATACCGTGAACTCGTCTTCATAGGTGATTACACATCCAACATGAATACCCATATCTTCAACTTCCTCTTTCGAAGAAGCGCCAACATCGATAAAAATATTTTCAACCGTTGGAGTAAGCTTGGCATCCTCGCCCTTTCTAACATGAATCGCAGGCCATCCAAAGATACCTTTGACTATACCATTTTCCGTATGGATATTTACACGCTTTGAAGGCGCAATCAGGTGATCAGAGCCACCATTTCGAATTACATTTATAAAACCTTCTGATGAAATATGATGTACAAACCATGAGATTTCATCTGCATGTCCTTCTATTACGACCTTATAGTCCTTTCCAGGATTTATAATTCCATAGGCTGTACCATAATCGTCCACATCCCATTCATCAATATATGGCTTTAGATAATCGATCCATAACTCTTGTCCTTTCCACTCAAAGCCTGTTGGTGATGCATTGTTAAGATAACGCTCCAAAAATGCCTCCGATTTTGTATTAATAATTGACATCAACTAATTTTTATACATTAAATTTAGGTAGTTCTCTGTGTTTATTTAAACAAACTGTTCTCTCCACTTCTTTAACATGTCTGTATCTGATTCACTAACATATTCTAGATCAACTGCAGTTTCAATAAGATCATCATAATTAGAAAGTGTCTTGAACAAACAATTTGCATCCGAAAAAGTATCGATAGCTTTTTGGAATCCGTAGGTAAAAATAGCAATAACCCCAACAACTTCAACTCCTCGCTCCCTCAATGCTTCCACAGCCTTAACACTACTGCCACCAGTAGAGATCAAGTCTTCAACAACTAAAACCTTCTGACCAGATTCCACTAAACCCTCAACAAGGTTCTGTCTTCCGTGCCCTTTGGGTTTAGACCTTACGTAAGAAAAAGGTTTCCCCACCTCATCAGCCAGCAACATACCATGTGCTATACCTGCGGTTGCAACTCCAGAAACAGCATCAAATGCGCCAAACTGCTTTGCTAGGATTGCTAATTCTTTTTTTACTAACTTACGAACATCTGGAAAGGAAAGGACAAGTCTATTGTCACAATAAATTGGAGATTCTATACCGGAAGCCCAAGTGAAAGGATTGTTAGGATTTAACTTAATTGCCTTAATCTGAAGCAAATGCTTTGCTATTTTTTTCGAAACGTCCATTGTTTAATTTTAATTCTCAGTTAGCAAATGTACAAAATTAACATAAATGAACAGCTTCTAATATTATCTCAAGAATCTTATGGTGATTCTTCTGATAATGTACTTCATATTGAGTACGCAGGTCAAAGTATTAATCTACTTAAAATTATTCATTTATTGGAAGAATCAACTATAAATTATTCATATGTAAACATTTACACATCCGACCTACAAGGTTTGTGGGCAGATTTTCAAGGAATCTGTAGGATAGTGACTGCAGCAGGAGGAGTTGTTCAGTCCAATACCGGTAAAATTCTTTCCATTTTTCGTCGAGGAAGTTGGGATTTACCAAAAGGAAAAATTGAAAATGGAGAAACAATCGAAGATGCAGCTGTTCGGGAAGTAGAAGAAGAAACCGGCATTCATGTACTTGTATTAAAAGAAAAAATCACTATTACCTATCATACTTACAGAACCAAATCTGGCAAATTAGTTTTAAAACCTACCCACTGGTACCTTATGACTGCTGCAGAAGGTCCCTTAAGCCCACAAAAAGAGGAAGATATAGAAAAAGCCATTTGGATTGACAGCAGTAAACTCCTAAAAAAGGTAGAGCCTATATACAAGACCATTCTAGATGTAATAAATTTAAGTTTAAAATAAAACTACTCACCCCTAATGTTTGTTAGGTTATTTTTTAAATAACTTTCAATTTGTTCTGTTGAAAACAGAAATGACTTTTTTATTTTTGTTTTTAAATTTAAAATACCATATTTGTGTCAACACCAAAGAAGCGCTCTTATTCCACTAATTCAAGCTTAAGTCCTTATTAACTATTAACTATCATTTAACCATGAATGTAAGTAAATATCTATTTCTTGTAGTAATCTCAATCTGCGCCCTCCATTCTAATGCACAAACTGCAACGCTTGAAGGTAATATCAGTATAAGTAATTTTACTACATCTGCAGAAGCAGAAGTCTTTTTCTTCGATTCCGAAGAAGAAATCTGCTTTGTAGATTTCGCGAATTTTAATCTTAACATCAATTCTATATTTATTGTAGATGCAAAAGGGAATGAAATATTCTCTGAAGAAGTTTGGGATCTACCAGTCAATACAATATATGAACTGAGTACTAAAGACCTCAAATCAGGAACCTATCATCTCATACTCAACACCTACAAAGGAAACATGAGTAAAGACATAGAGATCAGATAGATCTAACAAAAAACGGAACTGAAAATCAGTTCCGTTTTTTGTTTCAACTTTGATCAGCCTTATTTGTTCTCAAAACATATCTAAAATTGAGTATGAACAAGATTGACATCGTTTGGTTTAGAAACAACCTCAGAACAGAAGACAATGAAGCCCTTTCCCAAGCCGTCCAAAACGGCAACAAAATTCTTGCACTATACTGTTTAGACCCCCGTCTCTTTGAAATCAGCACCTTCGGATTCAAGAAGACCGAGCGCTTTAGAGCAAAGTTTCTGTTGGAATCACTCCATGATCTCCAAGACCAACTCAATAAACTTAACATTCAATTGCATACTCCTTCGCTTAGCATTAAAGCTTGTTTCACTAGCTTAAAGGAGACCTATTCCATCCAGAATATTTATATGCAAAAGGAATGGACATTTGAAGAGCAATCTGAACAGGAAGAAGCAAAGAACTTACTACCTAACACCGAATGGCACGAATTTTATGATCAATTTCTCTTCCATCCTGATGATGTGCCATTTGAAACCCATGAAATCCCCATGGTGTTCACTCAATTCAGAAAAAGCTGCGAAAAAAAGGCATCTGTTCGACAGCCATTACCTATCCCTACAGCGATTTCAAAAGATAGACAGGTAGCAATAGAAAGCTCCATACCTAAACTTGAAGAACTCGGATTCGATCACTTTGAACAACACCCCTCCACCGCATTTCCATTCCAGGGTGGCGAAATTCAAGCCAACAAGCGAATGGATTATTATATCTGGGATTCAAACAAGATTGAATTTTACAAAAAAACAAGGAATGGCCTCCTTGGGAAAGATTACAGCGCAAAATTCTCTCCTTGGCTTGCCAATGGTTCCTTATCGGCAAGAGTAATCTATCAAGAAATAAAAGATTATGAGAAAGAGGTCCGAAAAAACGAGTCAACCTACTGGCTAATATTTGAATTAATATGGAGAGATTACTTTAAATATGTTTCGCTCAAATTCGGTGATTCTATTTTCAAACAAACTGGTATACTAGATCGAGTTTATGACTGGTCCTCAAATACAAAATTCGTCGACGAATGGATAGAAGGAAGAACCAAAGAACCCTTTGTAAATGCCAATATGATCGAACTCAAAGAAACCGGTTGGATGAGTAACCGAGGCAGGCAGAATGTAGCTTCCTACTTCAGTAAAAACCTCAAACTCGATTGGAGGATCGGTGCTGCTTACTTTGAGTCTATGCTTTTAGATTATGATGTTCATAGTAATTATGGTA
>JBELIG010000189.1:0-6389 GCA_042091035.1 Sphingobacteriales bacterium
GTTCAATCTCAATATGGATTTGGAAATAATTCTTACACCACTTTTAGACCTGCACCTATTAACAAAGAATTGCGATGGGAGGTTGGTCAAACCTATAACGCAGGAATTGATTTTAGCCTCGCTAATTTTGGACTAAGCGGTACCGTAAATGCATATATCAAAAACACCAATGATTTGATTGCTTCAGCAGTTGTAGATCCTTTTACCAACTTTGGAACATCTATCTCTGCAAATATTGGGGATATGGAAAACAAGGGAATCGAGGTAGAATTAAACTATACCGTTGTTGATACAGAAGATTTTGGGTTGAGTTTAAGCTATAATGCTGCCATGAACGACAATACCATTACACGCTTAGAAAATGAACAAAATGTAGGGAGTCTAGGACTAGGTAACAACCTTCAACGTCATGAGGAAGGCAAGTCTCCTTTTGCCTATTATGTCTATAAGCAAATTTATGATACAAATGGAAATCCCATTGAAGGCGCCTATGCCGACTTAAATGGCGATGGACTGATCAATATCGATGATCGTTATTTTTACAAAGATCCTTATGCAGATGTTCTAATGGGACTTACAGCAAATCTTCGTTATAAGCAATTTGACCTTAGTGTAGTTTCGCGTGCAAGTATCGGAAACTACAGTTATAATCAAATGTCTGCTTCGTCGAATTTGTCACAAATCACTAATTTGAATCGTTTATCTAATGTTCACCGTGATTATCTCGATACTGGTTTCTTGTTCTTCTCTGATAAGAATACCGTAAGTGATCATTATATACAAAACGCTTCTTTCTTCCGATTAGATAACATTACCCTGGGGTATACCTTTGAGAATGCTATTCAAGACAATCCATTGCGAATCTACCTTACGGGAGACAACCTCTTTGTAGCGACAGATTATGATGGTATCGATCCTGAAATTACAGGAGGAATTGACAATAACTTCTATCCACGATCAAGAGCAATTGCCCTTGGTCTTGACTTAACATTTTAATCCACTACTATGAAAAAAATAATTTATTTATTTACGATTGTAGCTTTGACAATATCCTGTCATAAAGATTTGGATCAAAATCCAATTGATCCCGATCTTTTTACAGAAGTCGAAGTTTACCAAAGTGCAGATGATGCTCGTGGAGCTTTAGCTAAAGTTTACTCTGCTTTAGCCGTTACAGGACAACAAGGTCCTGCAGGTGATCCTGATATTGACGGTAGTATCATAGACGAAGGATTTTCTCAATACACCAGAATTCTTCATACCTTAAATGAAATCTCGACAGATCACGCCGTAGTGGGCTGGGGAGACCCAGGACTACCCAACATTCACGAGTTGTCTTGGGATGTAAACAACGGTTGGACTAAAGGAATGTATTTCCGTTTAGGACAAGTGGTTTCATTTGCCAATTCATTTATTGAAAATGCAGCAGACTTAGCCAGTAATAATGACGAAGTAGGCTATTACATTGCTGAAGCTCGATTTATTCGCGCTTATGCTTATTTACAATTAATGGATATGTATGCTAATGTACCTTTAGTTACTTCTGTGTCTACAGAACTTCCAGAACAAAGTAATCGAGCAGAAATCTTTGCATTTATAGAGGCAGAGCTTTTAGAACTAGATACTGAGTTGAAAGATCCACAAGCCAATGAATACGGTCGAGTGGATAAAGCAGCTGCCTGGGCATTATTATCTCGATTATATCTCAATGCTGAGGTTTATATAGGAGAAGCTAAATATGCGGAAACCATTGCGCAAGCTGAAAAGGTGATGAATTCCTCTTATGCATTGAACACTTCTGACGGAAACAGTAATGGATCAGCATATGACGAGTTGTTTTTAGCTGATAATAATAGTAATGGAGCACAAAACGAGTTTCTTTTTCTCATCCAGTTTGACGGAATCAACAGTCAAACGTGGGGAGGAGCAACTTACTTAGTTCATGCCGCAATTGGTGGATCGATGGATGCCTCAAACTTTGGCGTTAATGGCGGTTGGGGCGGTATTCGCACAACAAAAGCCTTAGTTGATAAATTTGGCTATGCCATTACATCCAATAACGATAACGGAGAACCCATTTCTTGGTCAGATTCTAGAGCCATGTTCCATACCGATGGACAAAACTATGAAATCGAAAGTATTCCAACCTTTACTGATGGTTATGCCGTTACAAAATTTAAAAATGTAGATACTAGTGGAAATCCAGGTTCTGATTCTGCAGGAGACCATCCAGACATGGATCTTCCCATTCTTCGTGTAGCAGAAGTGTATTTAAACTATGCTGAAGCTGTTGCAAGAGGCGGTGGTGGAAGTGCTAATACTGCACTTGGTTTAATTAATCAATTACGTACAAGAGCTGGAGCACCACAAGCCACAGCAGCAGAAATGAACACCCAATTTGTGATGGATGAGCGCTCGCGCGAATTGTATTGGGAAGGTACAAGACGTACCGATCTAATTCGCGACGGAAAATTTACCACAGCCGCATATTTGTGGCCCTTTAAAGCTGGAGCTGCACAAGGACAATCAACCGGTATACACCGTAATATTTTCCCCATCCCTGAAGATGTTCTTCTTGTTAACACTAACCTTCAACAAAATCCAAATTATTAATTATGAAATCAATTATAAAATTCACTAAAATATTAATGGCTATGACCTTTTTATGGGGAACTGTAGCCTGCGAGAAAGAAGATTTTTTGATCTTTACCGCTACAACAAATGACACACTTAGCATTCAAAATGAGGTCCAACCTGTTTATTTAATTTCTCAGGAAACTTCTGCTAATATTGCTGAGAGACTTGTTTGGAATGCTCCTGATTTTGAAGCACCAACCACTACTACTTATGTTGTAGAAGTCTCTTCATCATCAGATTTTTCTGAAATTAGCTTAAACTCGGGTGATATTACCAGTACAAATTATGGAATTCGAGTGTCCAATCTACTTGATATTGCAGAAGATCTTGAACTAGATAATGATCCCACAACAACTAATACAGATGGGGATCCAAACAACACTGGTATGGTCTACGCACGAGTAAAAGCGTTTGCTGGAAGTAGCTCTCAAGGGGCTAACCAAACAATATTGACCTCAACTGCTGTTACATTAAATATCGAGGTGATTGAAGTGGTAATAACCAATGATGATTGTGGAAGAGTTTACCCAAGTACTTTTGGCCTTGTAGGATCTGCCGTCAACGAATGGGGATCATCATCAAGAGGATATGCAACTGGTAATGATGTACCTCTTGTTACAAATGATGGTTCGATTTTAATGGCTAATCTTCACATGACTGCTGGGGACTTTAAAATTAGACAAAATAATGAATGGACCCTAGATTATGGGATTGCTGGAGCTTCAGCCTTTAAAAATGGAAACCAAACAACTTATGATTTAGAGACCGGTGGTGGAAATATAACTGTTACCGAAGGTAATTACAATGTCGAATTTGACTTGGATAATCTTACCCTTGAAGTTACTTCAATTGATCCTGTCTGGGGAATGGTTGGACCAGCAACACTTAACAGTTGGGATGGACCAGACCTAAAACTTGTTGAAGACCCATGTAATGAAGGTATATATATTGCATCAAGTGTTGTTTTAAACACTGGGGTGATGAAGTTTAGACAAAATGACGATTGGAACGTTAATATGGGCCTCGGTGAAGGAGGAGAAGGAACCCTAATGATTGGAGGCTTTGAAAATGACATTCCTGTAACTGCAGGGACATATGATGTTACTTTGGACACCAATAATATGACCTATACCCTTACTTCAGCCTATTTAGGAGGTTCGTGTATACCTACTGAAATTAGCACTTTTGGAATTGTTGGAGATGCTGTGAATAGCTGGGGTGGAGACAACAGAGGTTTTGCTGCTGGTAACGATGTTCCTTTTGTAACGAATGGAGCAGATGGTGTCTTTAGAACCGTCGCCCATATGGTAGATGGCGAATTCAAGATTAGACAAAATAATGAATGGACGTTAGATTATGGGATTGCTGGAGCTTCAGCCTTTAAGAACGGTAATCAAACAACTTATGAATTAGAAACCGGTGGTGGAAACATATCTGTTACCGAAGGAAACTATGATATTGTATTCAATGAGAATGATCTCACTCTAGAGGTAACACCTGCACCAGCTGTTTGGGGTATTGTAGGAGATGCCACTTTAAACGGATGGGGAGATGCCCCTGATGTGAAATTGATTCCTGATCCCTGTAATGAGGGCGTATTTAAAGTATTTGGCGTCACTCTAACCGATGGGGAAATGAAATTTAGAGCGAATGATGCTTGGGATACAGACTATGGTTTAGCTGAAGCGTCACCATTTAAAAATGGTAATATGGCAGATTATTCAATTGAACAAGGTGGAGGAAACTTCTCTGTGACTGCAGGTACTTATGATATAACCTTGGATACAGTAAATCTCTCTTGTACTATTGCAAGACAAGATTAATTCTTAGTTTAAACCTTAATTAATTAAATTGCTTGGGCCGTTTCTATCGAAATGGTCCAAGTATTTTTAAATTATACAGTAGATGAATCATCTATGATTAAGTTTAAATCACACACCGATATGATAATTTGGATGTTCCATCTCACCATTGAAAAAACAATAAATACTAAAAGATGAAAAGAAATATTTTTTTTCTTGTAATCTGTGTGGTTGAGTTTTTAAATGCACAAACTCAATTTACCAACCCAATTCTTCAAGGCGGGTATCCAGATCCGTCAATTGTTAGAGTGGAGGAAGATTTCTACATTGTCAATTCTTCCTTTGAATATTTCCCTGCATTGCCCATTCATCACAGTACTGACTTAGTCAACTGGGAATTGATTGGTCATGGAATAAATCGAAAAGAACAACTAGGAGAAGTTAACTTGACAGATGTTCAACAACAAGGAGGCATTCATGCACCCTCGATTAGATACAGCAAGGGAATATTTTATATTGTAGTGACCAACGTTTATTCTCCCAAAGACAACAGCCTACCCGCAGAAATGGTCAATTTTGTCCTCACTGCTAAAGACCCAAAGGGTCCTTGGTCAAAACCACATATTATAGAAGGAGCCCCAGGCATTGATCCCGATTTATTTTTTGACGATGATGGAAAGGTTTACTTTGTAGGAACCCATGATACAGGCCAACCAACGGTGAACGGAATTGGGGAAATATGGGTACAAGAACTTGATCTCAATAACTGGAAATTGGTCGGTCCGCGAAGTTCAGTTTGGCGTGGAGCCTGTGGAGGATGTTGTGTAGAGGGTCCACATGTATATAAAAAAAATGGTTTGTATTACTTGATGGTCGCAGAAGGCGGAACGTCTCGTAATCACGCAGTAATGATTGCGAATAGTAATGATATAAGAGGTCCTTATACGAGCAATCCCAAAAACCCCATACTCACTTCTCGCCACTTGTCAAATGACAACTGGGTTCACAGTACTGGACACGCTGATTTAGTTGAGCTAAATGATGGTCGATGGTATATGGTTGCCCTTGGGATTAGAAATGAAGTTGATGGAACAACCAATATGGGACGTGAAACATATTTGATTCCTGTTCAATGGGAAACCGCTGTCTCTGGCTGGAAAGAAGAACCTAAAGGGGTATGGAAACCTATTGAAGATTATTGGCCAGTTTGTGCTCCTCTTTCTGGAAAAGTAGAACGAAAAGAAGTACTGCCCTTTACCCATAAACCACAAATAGATGCTTCCTCTTTTCGTGATGATTTTGAAGATAAGACCCTAAACCCTCAATGGAATTTTAGACGTGCACCACTTCCTGATATGTATTCGCTCAATGCGCGAAAAGGTTTTCTTCGTCTAAAATTAAGCCCTAAAACTTTTGAACTTAGGGAACAGTATCATGCAATGGGCTTTCGTCAAACCGAAAGTGACTTTTCCTATACTGTTCAGATGAACTTTGAGGCAACAACAAATAATGCACAAGCAGGAATAAGCATTTTTCAACAAGATGATAATTATCTAAATTATAATGTCTTACAGCAAGATGGAAACCAGTATGTAATTTTGGAACACCGGTCAAATCAGACAAAACCCAATCAAATTTTCAAACAGAAATTGGATCATTATACTGGTCAAATTATCCTAAATGTAACCTCAAAAGAAAATCAATACAGTTATCGATTTTCACTTGATCAAGGAAAGACCTTTTCCAACCTAGGTAAAACAGAGGCAAATCTTGTTTTATGCAAAGGTTATATTGGAACCCAAATAGGATTATATGCCAGCAGTAACGGCCAAAAAACAAAAGAATACGTCGATATTGATTGGATTAATTTCCAAGGAACGAAATCAAAAATTTAAAACAAATCTTATGAAACCTAAACTGCTTTTACCCATTTTCTCGTTTATTGGCGCA
>JBELIG010000190.1:0-6415 GCA_042091035.1 Sphingobacteriales bacterium
TTTATGATGATTCTTTTAAAACATATATGGAACAGGTAAAAAGTGCACCTAAATCCATTTTCGAAGATCGAGAAACACTTAAATAAAAAAAGGGGCGATTTAAAATCGCCCCTTTTTTTTATTGTTTAATAAGCTTTTTAGTAAGCCACAACCTTCCATCCCAAATCTGTACAAACAAGACACCTGGGGGAATATCTGTTAAATCTAATTGATAATTGCAGTCCATTATCCCTTCCTTTACAAACAAAGTATGTCCGCTTGTATCAAGAACTTTGATCTTTAGTATTTCCTGATCGCCACAACTTATATTTACTGATCCTATGAATGGATTTGGATATATACTAAAGTCATTCTTTTGAACTTCATTTACTTTAGTAAGATAACTGTCTACACGAACAATGCTACTATAAACACTTTCGCAACCTCCAGCATCCGTCGCAATCAAATGAATCAGATAATCTCCTGCTTCTGCATAGGTATGACTCGGCTCTAGCTCTGAAGATGTATTACCATCACCAAAATCCCACATCAACGAAACATAGTCACCTTCTATTTCTGCTAATGGATTAATAGTAGCAAACTCAATCACATTATTAAATTGACTTTGATCTAAGGTAAAGCTCAAGGCAGAAATTGAAGATTCGTTAGATGCACTAATATCAATCTTTTGAACAGCGCATTCGACAGGAAAATCAAATTTCATATCATAGAAAAAGAAGTATTTATCAAACTCAAAGCCACCCTGATCTATTGAATATAAGATATCTATAATGTCACCACTCTCGCTAAAAGGAAGACTATAATCATGCGACAGAAGCTTAGCAAAACCATTAAAGAATTGTATTTCATATTCTTTTCCTTCTTCTAAATCTAGCCCTACAAATACTTTCTGCGGACCCATGGCCAAATTACTAACTATTGTCTTGACGATTTCTGTTCCATCATATATTCTAAAAAACACAGTACCCGATACTTCTACATTAACGAAAAAGCTTTCAAAATAAATATCCTCGTTCGCCTTGATCATTAGGCCTTTTCCTGTTTGATTCGGGTAATTTATATATGCCTGTTGAACTTTAGGTCCTGTGGTCTCTTGAACAAGAGTCTTTGCGTAAATCGAGGTCTCTTCATCTTCTATTGGAAGATTCAATACTAAGCCCTCTCCTATAAGATTGATTAGATTCTCATCTGAATACCACTTAAAATAACCTTCCATATCATTTCCAACCAAACCAGAAATAGATGCAACACCACCAATACAAACCTCAGTATTATTCACCTCAAAGACAGAAGGGTAATACGGCTTATTCTCTACCCGAGTCACTACTCTATTATTCAGAGGTCTATCATCTTCTGCTGCATCGATTTGAGCAACTTCAACTGATAAATAATGCGTACCTATCTCATTTGATATAGAATCAAAAGCGATAAAATGTCGTTCTCCTGGTTCAAGAATTAGGGTATCCAATAAAATAGAAAACTGCTCCGACCCTAGTGCAATATTTACTTGTATGCCTTGCACAGGTTCTGAACCGCCATTTTCTATGCCAAAAGAACAAGGAATATTTGATTGACATAATTCCTTTTCGCTTTGAAGTCCGAATACAAAAATATCAGTATTAACGGAGGGGTCAGAAGCAATATAACCTTGATCAAGCAGATATTCATAGGCAGCAAATACATCGATAATACCCATTCCGTACGTATTATCTTCCCCCACTGCACCCAAATCAACTGCAGTATAATACAGCGCTAATTTCAAGTCCTCACCACTTAAAAAAGGAAAAGCTTCTTTTAGCAACATCAAAGCTCCAGCAACATGAGGCGCTGCCATTGAAGTACCACTCTTAAAACCATATTGCCCCCCTGGCACGCAAGATCGAACAGATTGTCCAGGAGCTGAAACTTCCGGTTTTATATTGATCGAAGAATCTTGTGAAAAGCAAATAGAAGGGCCTCTGCTAGAAAAATCAGTAATATCATTTCCTGAATTGTTCAAGGCTCCAACAGAAAAGGTATTAACTAATCCCATATTCAAATTCTTAGGATTCGTAATAGTGCTTGAACCAGAGCCAGCATTTCCTGCTGAAAACACAACTCCTATCCCAGCAGCCTCAACGGCTGTAAGCATATCTACGTATATATTTACACAAGCGTTATCGATTGATGGATCGTGCCAAGAGTTATTTATAAATGCTGGCATATCATCTGCTGTGTTTGGATCATTATCAGGATCCATAGCCCATTCGAAAGCATCCACATTGTCTGCAGTACCAATGCCACAAAGTACCGCAGCTCCCATCCATTGACCATTAAATGCAACGCCAATCGTATCATCCTCCAATCGATCTAGGCCAAGAATTGTACCAGTAACATGTGTCCCATGATCACCACAATCAAAGCTATACTCACTATTTTGATCATGATAAAAAGCATGCCCGAATTGATCAACAACACTTGCACGCTGCTGACTCACAATAGATGGATGGTATGGATCTACGCCAGTATCTGCAGTCAAACAGGTAACACCATATCCCGTATAGCCCAATTCCCACATTTTATGTGCATTGATCTTAAAAAGCGTGGACTCTGTATTCATTACTTCTACTGCTGCCTGACCTAAATCTTCTGTCCCATCAGCCACTAAGGCTCCTGCAAACTGAATCATGCTAATATCTTCACGCAAGGAAAGGTCTTTTATAACAGACCATGATGCTTCGATATATATAACATTGATAATCCAATGCGGCTTGTAATATGATAAATCATTAGATGGATAATCCCTCAAAAAGGATCTGATCTCTTTTTGATCATTTTCAGCGAAAGCTTGAAGGGATTGATTTACTAATTTTGCGCCTTGCTTTAAAGTCTTATCTGAGGATTTAAGCTGATCATATAATCTATGAATATCATACTTGTCTTCCATCAACACATAGAAAGAAAATTGTTGCTCCGAATCAATTTGAAAAGCATCCCATAGATTTGGACCTATCTTATCTGTATTTGATCCCTGCGCATAAATTAAATGGCAGCTCAGTAATAGTGTAATTAGTGTGAGAAAACGTCTAAACATAATTCAGATATTAAAATTGGCATTGAGAATAACTCAATGCCAATTTATTAAAAAGTAATCTTCCTAACAATCAATCCTCTGTCTGTGTTTATTTGTAAGAAATAAACACCTGGCGGATTATCCTGCTGATCAATTCTATAATTATTTAAACCATTGACTTGCTTATCCAATAAAAGCATTCCCGAGAGATTAAATAAGCGTATTTGCTTCATCTCAAGTGATCCGCTTTCAATGTAAATTGTCCCATTCTGACTAGGGTTCGGATAAACCAATATATCTAGGCTTTTACCAAGTTCTGAAGAACTAGTTTGCAATCCATCGCGAACATTGATTACCCTTGAATAGACTGAAGAACAGGAGCCATCACTTGCCTCAAGTGTCACAAGATATGCCCCAGGACTTGTATATTCAGTTGAAGGATTCGAACTTGTAGAAGTTTGTCCATTTCCAAAATCCCAATTTAAATTTGAACCTGAATCAACAGCTTCTGTAAAATCAACAGCTCCATCAACTTGAATATCAACATCATAACTGGAAGCCTCAAAAGAAACGGCTGGACCTTCATTAATTCCATCCCATTCAAAAGATACAGGAATTGGCTGACATAAAGAAGAGAAGCATATTTCCCAATCGAAGAAGTAATGATATTTTCCAAGCTGATCTGTTATAGACGGTGCCGCACTTTTATAAATATTTACAACTCCATCTAAAACATAAGGAAAGTCAACATTTTCCTCTTGAACCCCAAGGGCTGTAGCTGCTACAAGCAGTAGTCTATGTCCATTACCAATTGGCACAGTAAAATTCAAGGTTACTTCCTGAACACCTTGACTTACAGGAGAGATCTTTGAACCTATAATAGATCCACTCGCGTCCTGGAGCTGAACATTAAAGAATCCAGTTCCTTGGACATTCACCTTTACACTCTTCAATAAAAAGTCCTGATATGCATTGAAAATAAGTCCTTTGTTCTGTGGTGAGTCTGAAGGTTGAGTATTTTCAATTTCATCAGAACCAACTGTTGCGGAGTACCTAGGTTGTGCATAAAGAATGGTTGATTCAGCTAATTCTATATTAAGTGGATTACCAGAGCCATATAGATCTGTTCCCAACAAATCATTGTACCACAACAAGTCAAAATCTAAATCAAGATCAGAAGTCACATAGGCACTTTGAGTTGAACCAAGACAAGATGCATCATCACTTAGAACATCCACATTTAATATATCGGCATCTGTCACTTCAATATGCCTGATCATTGAATTATTAAGTGGTCGATCATCTACTGCACTAGTAAGATCCACAGTAACTCTAAAATAACCTTCACCAGCATCAGGAAAAACTACCGGTGCCTCTATCAATACATTTGCACCGCCAGCAAGATTTCCCTGCCAAGATTCAGTAACTGAAAATCCATTGAATTCTATCGTATAATCAAAGGAGCTTATAGCCTCTGCACCTGTGTTTTGAACATAAAACTCAGAGGAAACACCATAAGCACAGTTGTACCTATTAACAATAAGATTGTGTATTACTATATCATTAGTATATGAAGGATCAGTTGGTATATTACCCTGATCAACCAAATAATCGTATGCAGCCATTAGATTAATAAGACCATTACCGTAGGTATTGTCCTCTCCTGGATCTCCAAGATCAACTGCCGTCAAATAAATTGCTTCAGTAATATCTACGCCCGTAACAGCTGGGAAAGCTTCTTTTAAAAGACATATTCCGCCGGCAACCTGAGGGGTAGCCATAGAAGTACCTACATACTCTGCATATCCATCTTCACCAACTGCTGAGCGAATATTGAACCCAGGAGCTGACACTTCTGGCTTAATTTTAAGATCTGCCGATCCAAAACAAATAGAAGGACCTCTTGAGGAACTTGGTGCAATTGTATAACTCTGGCTATTTCCATTTAGGTTTCCAACAGAGAATGAGTTTAGTTCATTATACAAAAACTGGGCTGGACTACCTATCGTCTCAGAACCAGGTCCATAATTTCCTGCAGCCCATACATTGGCAATACCGGCCGTAAATATATTGTTCAAAACAAATTGCCAACTCAATGTATTACAACCACCAGGTCCTTGACCCCATGAATTATTAATTACATCCGGAGCATCTGCAGTGGAAGCATTGTTATCTGGATCAAGCGCATATTGCATTGCGTTCATTGAGCTTCCCGATGAACACTCAATAGTAGCAGCTCCAATCCAATTGGCATTGAATGCAGCACCAATAGTATCTTTTGTCAGACGATCAAGGCCCATGATAGTTCCTGTAACATGTGTTCCATGGTATTCAGGATCACAATCAAATGGAATCTGACCTTGTGAACTTCCATACCAAGACTCTGCTTCATTACCGGGAATATTACCTTTAAATCCTGCCGATAAGGACGGGTGATTCGGGTTTACACCAGTATCGATTGTATAACTTGTAATGCCATAACCTGAATATCCCATCGCCCAAAGCTCTGTTGCTTTGATTACCTCATGTGCTTTTTCATGTCCATTAGGGGCAGGAGCCGAAGTTGCGGCAAGTTCAGAATCATATTTTTCAAGAACAGGGATATGCTCCAATGCAACTACCTCTGGCAGTTCAGCAATTGCCTGTGCTTGTTCTACTGTAATATTAAGTTCGAAGCCATTTAAAACCCAAAAGCTCTCAATTTGACTTGTACTCAAACCAGTAATAGCCTTTATTCTTGGCAAAACTTGAGCCTGGCTATTTGCCGCTACAGCTCTCAGTTCTTTAACAATTATTTGTTTTCGATCATCAGAAGGAGTCTTTAGTTGATCAAATGTTCGCTGATAACGATCAATATCCAATTGTTCCTCAAGAACCACTATGGCACGTTGAGATTCGGTAGGCGCTTGTTCGAACTGAAGCATAAGATCCTCAGTTGTTTTCAATTCGTAATTATACTGAGCAAACAAACTAAAGTTGCTCAAAAGCAGGATCATTGATCCAAATATTCTTAGTCCAGATTTCATCTATTAATTCTTTTGAATCCGCATATATAACAAAAAAGGGAAGACTATAAAAACTATCATTTCAGATTTATCCTTAATTGCAATAAATAGACGCTTTGAATCATAATTACTTACATTTCTTAATTCTTTTTACTGGCTATATAAAAATGAGAGTCAGCTAAAGCAATTTGAGTATTGAATATCTAATCTTATCAATCATTCAAATTGAAACTATGAAAAGTAAAACAACCCAATTTCTACTCGTATTTATCCCCTTCCTTTTAACTCATCTGCATACTCAAGCACAGGTTTTTTCCTTTGAAGCAGCCGAGCTTGCAAAACTATCAATCCGAGCAGG
>JBELIG010000191.1:0-6406 GCA_042091035.1 Sphingobacteriales bacterium
TCTGCACCCATGTTTGCTTTACGAGCTTTTTTTTGCTCATTATTACTCTCGTAAATTGTGTACTGCTCATATTTTACTGGGTCTTTTTCGGACCAAATATCTTTACCTATATTGCAAAGAATAATTAGTTCTTCATATAGTTTATTTGATTTTTGCACCCTGCTTTCAACCGCTATATCTCTATTTGCTACTCTGTCCTGTTGAATATTTACTGCATTTTCAAAGCGTTGGCCAGCCTCAGATATTCTTCTTATAGTATTATCGTTTATTCCTACATCGTCTAAGAAATCTGCTTGCTGTCTTGCTACCCGAACAACTCTTCGCCCACAGAAGATTAATTGAGCATCTGTCATATCTCCCATTTTGGACGTTCCAAATTTTCTATATCTACCCGTTTTATTTGAATACTTCATTGCAACTCGCATCATCAAGGAACGAATAGCTGCTTTCAATTTCTCTGAGGCTTCGTACTTTTTTTCGGTCATAAGCATTTGATCGCCTAGTAACTCTTCATCATCTGGCAGATCTTTGAATTGATCTGTAAGGTTAAAGAAGGTTCTCATTCTACTTTCCTCGTAACCGTAATCTTCAAAAAGTTGAAGATCTCTTTTTGCATTCTTAAGTGACTGAATACATATTTGATAAAGGTCGGCATCTGGAAAATTGTGCTTTCTATTGATGTTCTGCTTTTTCATCTATGTTTTTTTCCTAAATATAAGGAATTATAAAACAAAATGTTTTCATAATGGGGTGTATTTTGTTCAAATTGTTGAATAAGTGTAAAAGAAAGTTGTAAAATCGAATTATTTAGGGTTTAATTGATGTTATTTGGATTGTAAGAGTGACTAATACAAGGATTTAACATTGAGTTAATAAATTTAATGTTCTTTTGTAATGTTTTACTTTACCAATAAGTACACATTAATATGACTAAGATACTAATTGTTGATGATGAGCCAGATATTTTGGAATTCCTGCAGTATAATCTAGAGAAAGAGGGTTTCATGGTCGAAATTGCTATAGATGGAGAAGAGGGACTAATAAAAGCCCACTCTAAAATACCTGATATCGTTGTTTTGGATATCATGATGCCAAGGATGGATGGCTTTGAAGTATGCAAGGTAATGCGAAAGGACCCAAAATTTGATAATACAATTATTACTTTTTTAACGGCTAAGGATGAGGACTTCTCTCAAATTGCAGCTTTGGATCTTGGGGGAGATGATTTTATTACCAAACCTGTAAGTCCAAGAGTTTTCACATCTAGAATAAAAGCTTTGCTTCGTAGACACAGAGGAAATGAATCCAATAGTCAAGATCAGATAATAAAAATTGCGGACCTTCTTATTGATAAAGAAAAGGTGCTAGTAAAAAGGAAAGATCAAAAGATTGAATTAGCTAAGAAAGAATTTGAGCTGTTTTGCTTGCTTGTAGAAAAACCTGGTAAGGTTTATACACGAGAAGAGATCTTTAGAAAGGTTTGGGGCACTGATGTTATTGTTGGCAATAGAACAATAGATGTACATATCCGTAAATTGAGAGAGAAAGTTGGTTCTGAATATATTAAGACGATAAAAGGTATTGGATATAAATTTGAATTTTAATGGTAATAAAAAACCCAACACCCAGGCAAATTGGATTTTTGACTGCAATAATTATTACATTCTTATTGTCTATTGTGATTGCTGTTTTTATTTATTTTTCTGACCCAAAAATCAATTGGATTCAATTGGCTATTATGGTGCCAATTATTTTTGTTGTTGTTAATCTTGTGGTAATAATTTTTATTAAAGAATATATCTACAGAAAAATAAAACTGATTTACAAGTCTATACGGAATCATAAGTTGAATCCAGACGAAACTGCCAGTAATATAGATATCTCTTCAAATATACTTGATGACGTAGAACAGGAAGTAAATGATTGGATTGATGATCAGGCTAATGAAATTTCTAGATTGACCGAATGGCAAGAATATCGTAGACGTTTTATTGGTGACATCTCACATGAGTTGAAAACGCCCATCTTTAATATCCAAGGCTATCTTGATACATTGATTGATGGCGCTGTTGATGATCCTAAAATCCGGGATAAGTATTTGGAGAGTGCAGTTCGGAATGTGGTGCGCTTAAATACTATACTCGAAGGGTTGGATGCTATATCAAAACTCGAATCAGGTACCATTATTTTAGAAATTCAAAAATTTGATATCAAAGAGTTAGTAGAGGAAGTATTTGAAGATTTAGAGTTTAAAGCAAAAAAGAAAGATATATCTCTAGAGTTTAAAGTTGGAGCCGATGCATCAAGGATGGTAGATGCTGATCGTGAGACAATACATCAAGTGCTTACTAATTTGATTACTAATTCAATTAAATATGGTAAAGAAGCTGGTTCGACAAGAGTCGGTATGTATGATATGGATAAGCATTTGCTCATCGAGGTGGCTGATAATGGGATTGGAATAGCTGAAGACAATTTAGAACATGTTTTTGATCGTTTTTATAGAGTTGACAAAAGTCGTTCTAGAAAAAAAGGCGGTGGCTCAGGTCTTGGTCTTTCAATTGTAAAGCATATAGTCGAAGCACATAATCAGTCTGTAAATGTTAGGTCTTCCGCAGATGTTGGTTCTACTTTTGGTTTTACTCTTAAGAAATCCTCCAATTAAAAAAAGAGAGCATCAATTCAGATGTCTCTCTTATGAATAGCTGGTTATTTCTATCAGCCTACCATTTATCTAATCCGACTAAACAGTCTATAAAAAGCCGGATTCAAAAAGGATAATAGTTTTTTTAAATTTTGCGCACTTGGTTCTTATCTCATTGTAAATATGATGTTATTAATTATAATATTAGTTCCTATATATAATTTGGGTACTTTTTTCCAATAAAATAAGGGTTCATTTTATAAAATGAACCCTTATTTTATTGGTTATCAAGTGTATTGTTGGTTTAATTTAAGTGAATATTATTAAAGAAATCACTTGGGGTTTGGCCTGTGATTCGCTTAAAGGATCGGTTAAATGATGTTTTAGAATTGAATCCTACCATATATCCATAAGAAAGAAGGGTTAAATTAGGGTGTTCTCCTTCAAGTATGATTTTTTTGAATTCTTTTATACGATAGCCATTGACGAAATCATTGAAGTTCTTTCCGAATTCCTCGTTGATAATTTTGGATAAGTTATGGCTACTAATACTCAGTTTCTCGGAAAGTCCAGATAGCGTTAGTTTGGAATCAAGATATGGTTTGTTTGTATCCATAAATGTAAGTATCTGTTCAAGTTTTTCTTTGTTTTTGGGTTGGCTAGGATTGATAGGGCTTTCATCCACAGGTATTTTAATTGCGGCTTTACTCATCTCTGTAATAGTAAATACCTTGGGTAAATAAAGTGTCATTACACCAATTGTTAATCCTCCGAAAGCAATGATAAACCACATGCTATCCGACAGGAAGTGTAGGACAAAGCGGTAATCCTCTAAAGCATCTAAACTTCCAAAATAGATACCCAATAAAATAATGGTTCCCCATAGTGCAATGGCAATCAATAAAAAGACTAATAGGACATTAATGACATCTTTTTTCTGTTTGATTAGTTCTTTATCCTTTGAAGTGGATCTCATACCTGATATTTTTCCAATGATATAGAACATACATGCATTGAAGGCAAACCCTGCTATTGTAGATATAGTCTGTATTTTCTCAAACTTGAAATCTTGGATGTAGTATATAAACGCCTCTTTCTCCATTGGAGCATAGGTGATAAGAAGAAATAGTGAATATGAAATTCCAGGTATAAATAGAATATACTTTATGTAAGGTTTCCAGGCTAATTTTAACTCCAACAGTGATTTAGTGAAAAGGATGTATATGGGAATACAAAAGTACATAAGCGTTCCAGGGATTACAAACAACTTTGGCATCGCTTGAAAGGCAGCCCTGTTGAAGACTATTGCACGTGCAAAGACTTCTATACCAAGTATTATCAGCCAAAATGCCATCAATCGACTTGCCTGATTTGTTCTTCCAGATTTTATAAATAGTATTATTCCCACTATTAATGCAAAAATTGCAGCAATAATTAGGATCATAGTATACGGTGTCGTTAAGTTACCATCAATGTCCTCCCAACTATCAATCTTATCCTTTTGTACATAAATATCTGTCCACTCATTGGTAATGATTTTTCGATTGGCTTTCGCTCTTCCGTTTGGCTTAGCCTCGACCATGATCCAATTGCCTCTATGGTATTTATATTCAAGTGTATCTCTACTAAAAGATATGTCCACTTCCCATAAATCAGTTTCTGCCCTTATTAACCTATAAGTAGTGTCTTTTTCATTCCAGTTGTTGAAATTTCCAACTGCATAAATTGGAAGGTCTTGTGGAAGGTCATTAGGGATATCACTTATTCGAAGTTTAGCAGTATATTTTTTCTTTGTTTCTGGTCTGTCTTCCCAATTAGGAATGGTGTAATTATAATTTCCTGCTTTTTTTATCTTTCTAGGGTGGATCGGCTCACCTATTGAATTAGATTCCGCTTTGAATGTAGATCCTCTATTGAATTTAAACTCGATTGGAAGTATAAGAGAGCTGGGTATACTAATTCTATGAATTTTTGGATCTGTTGGGTCTTGAGAAAGAGCAAATGCGGTATCTTTTGGCGTCCAATTGTTAAAAGAGCCGTAAATATATATTTGAGCATCTGTTGTATCTGCAAGTTCTAAGGTTTGAATACTTATATCAACCTGAGATTTACCCGTAATGGCAAATGCGAAACAGCTTATTAGGTATAAATATCTTTTTAACATATGACAAAAATAATTTTTTTGATCAACATTAAAAATAATTCTTGAATAGTTTAATCTTAATTCATCCAATTTATTTATCCTAGATTGTATATTTGTGCCCGCACGAAATATATATGAATGATTACTGCTTCTAATATCTTAGTTAAGTACGGTGACCGTACACTTTTGAATGAGGTTAACTTAGTTGTTAATGTAAAGGATAAGATTGGTTTAGTTGGCCGCAATGGTGCTGGAAAGTCCACCATGCTTAAGATCTTGTCTTCTACAATCTCTCCAACTTCAGGTAAAGTTGCTTTGCCATCAAATGCAACGATGTCTTATTTGCATCAAGACATTAATATTCCATTGGGTAAGACTATTATGGAAGAAGCGCTTACAGCATTTGAACGTTTTCATAAGATGGAGGCCGAACTTGCTGAGCTTGACAAGCAAATCCAAACAAGGACAGATTATGAATCAGACTCCTATATGGATCTTATTCAGGCGTTCACAGATCTTACCGACCAGATACAGGTTATGGGAGGCGACTCCATCGAGGCAGAGACGGAGAAGATACTTAAAGGCCTTGGATTTAAGCAGAAAGATTTTAATCGTCAGATTGGGGAGTTTAGTGGCGGATGGCAAATGCGAGTTGAACTAGCAAAAATGCTTTTGGTCAAGCCTGATTATCTTTTACTGGATGAGCCGACAAACCATCTAGATATAGAATCTATAGTCTGGTTAGAGAAATTCTTAAAGAACTATCACAAAGCAGTAATTGTAATCTCGCACGATAAACAGTTTCTTGATAATGTAACGAATAGAACCGTAGAGATTTCTATGGGGAATGTATATGACTACAAAGCGCCGTATACCCAATATTTAGCGCTGAGGTTGGATCGAAGAGAAAAAATGCAATCAGCTTATGAGAACCAGCAAAAGGTAATTGCTCAAAAGGAAAGAACCATTAATCGATTTATGGCTAAGGCCAATAAGACAAAAATGGCTCAATCCATGAAAAAGCAATTAGATAAAATGGATAAGATCGAATTAGACGTTGAGGATACTTCAGCAATGAATCTGAGGTTTCCCCCAGCTAGTCGATCTGGACAAATTGTTGTAGATGCCTTGGCTGTCTCAAAGACATATAAAGATTTACAAGTTTTAAGATCCGTAGATTTTAGAATTGAACGTGGAGAGCGTGTTGCTTTTGTGGGACAAAATGGTCAAGGTAAAACCACTTTAGCAAAGATGTTAATCAACGATATTACTGCAAGTGCTGGCGATATTAAATTAGGCCATAATGTAGAAGTAGGATATTATGCACAGAATCAATCTGAATCTCTTGATTCAAGTATTACACTCCTTGAGACTATGGAAATGGGCTGTCCTCCAGAAAAGAGAACTCAATTAAGAAATATTCTTGGTGCTTTTATGTTTTCTGGGGAAGATGCAGACAAGAAAGTCTCCGTTCTTTCCGGTGGAGAACGTGCTCGTTTGGCCTTGGCATGTATGTTGCTTCGATCGTTCAATTTGTTGTTATTGGATGAACCTACGAACCACTTGGATATCCAATCTAAAGAAGTATTAAAAAAGGCCTTGATGGCTTACGATGGTGC
>JBELIG010000192.1:0-4114 GCA_042091035.1 Sphingobacteriales bacterium
GTACAAGCCGGAGATAAAATTGCAATGGTAACCTATACTAATCGCCCAGAATGGGTAATTATGGATATTGCTATTCAGCAAATTGGAGCAATCAATGTGCCAGTCTACCCAACCATCAGCGTAGGAGAATACGAATATATATTCAATGAAGCAGAGGTGAAATATTGCTTTTGTGGTAAAGACGACCTCGTTGACAAGGTGATGGGTGCAAAAGAAAAACTAGCCTCCCTTAAAGATGTATTTGCTTTTGACAACAATAAAGAGGTTAAAAGTTGGACTTCCATCTTTGCTGATGAAGGACAAGATGAAGTTGAAAAAAGAATGGCCGCTGTAAAAACAGAGGATATGGCGACAATCATATATACGTCTGGAACCACTGGTAACCCTAAAGGTGTAATGCTATCCCATAAGAATATCATCGCAAATGTTACTGCCTTGAAACCCTTGTGGCCTATAGGACCAGAATCTAGAGTCTTATCTTTCTTGCCGATCTGTCATATCTTTGAGCGCACAGCAATCTATACCTATATCGACAATTGCTTCACAGTTTATTTCACCTCGGTAGACACACTTGGTGGTGATGAAGGAGCTATAAAAGATGTAAAACCACACTTCTTTACATCTGTTCCTAGACTACTCGAAAAAGTATACGAAAAAATTTATAACAAAGGCCTTGAGCTTACAGGCGTAAAGAAAAATCTATTCTTCTGGGCACTGAAGCAAGCCGACAATTACGACTACCAATATAATCCTTCTGGACTTGCAGGCTTGAAATTCAAGATCGCAGATAAGTTAATCTACAGCAAATGGAGAGAAGCTCTGGGTGGTCATGTAAAAGGAATCGTAACAGGAGCAGCACCCTGCCCGGTAAAAATGGCAAGAATTTTCTCCGCAGCAGGCATACCCATTCGTGAAGCTTATGGTCTGACAGAATCTGCACCAGGTATATCTGTAAATTACTTTAATAGCACACAAGCCTTACTTGGCTCTGTGGGTATTCCTTTAGACAATGTTGAAGTTCGTATCATCGAAGAAGAAGCCTACGGTCCTGGAGAAGGAGAGATCCTAGCGGCAGGGGAAAACATCATGATGGGCTATTACAAGCAACCTGAAAAAACAGCTGATGTAATTCTTGAAGAAGATGGAAAACGCTGGTTGAAAACTGGTGACATAGGAACTCTTTTAGATGGACCTGGTGGCAATAAATATTTAAAAATCACCGATCGTAAAAAAGAACTCCTCAAGACCTCAGGTGGTAAATATGTAGCTCCTGCTCCAATTGAGAGTAAGCTTAAAGAAGACTTCCTAGTAGAACAAATCATGGTCGTTGGAGAAAGTAAAAAGTTTGTATCAGCTGTAATCCTGCCTGCTGAAGAAGCACTAAAAGACTGGTGTGAACACAAAGGTATGACTTGGACAAATATGGAAGAAATGCTTAAAACAGATGCTGTTATTGACAAATACCAGCGTATTGTAGATGCCTTTAATCCTAATTTCTCTAAAATAGAACAGATCAAGAAATTTACGCTTATCAATGATTCTTGGGAGCCAATCAAGCCAGATGGAGCTGAAGGTGAGTTGACACCAACCATGAAGTTGAAAAGAAGAGTAATCAGAGGGAAATACAAAGCGCACATTGATGCTATGTATTCAGAATAACTGATCCAATATTAACATATAAAAGGGATAGGTAAGAAATAACTTGCTTATCCCTTTTTCATTTATAGGGTTATATCTATTTTCGCTTCATAATACTAGCCAATTAATTAGAACATGAACAGTAAACAACTAATCGAGTGCGTTCCTAACTTCAGTGAAGGACGCGATATGAAAATAATAGATCAGATCACGGCAGAGATCGAAACCGTGGAAGGTGTAAAATTGCTGGATGTAGATCCAGGTAAAGCAACGAACAGAACGGTTGTAACCTTTGTAGGAGAACCTCAACCCGTAATAGAGGCTGCTGCCAAAGCAATCAAGAAAGCAGCCGAACTCATTGACATGTCTAAGCATAAAGGAGAGCACCCTAGAATGGGAGCCACGGACGTATGTCCTTTAATTCCGATAGCTAACATCTCAATGGATGAAGTTGTAGAATACGCACACAAGCTTGGTAAGATGGTCGGGGAATCAACCGATATCCCTTTTTACTTATATGAAAATGCAGCCACTAAGCCTGAATGGAAAAACCTGGCAACTGTCCGATCTGGAGAGTACGAAGCGCTACAGGAAAAATTATCCAAAGAAGCTTGGAAGCCCGATTATGGCCCTGCTGTGTTTAATGCTAAAGCTGGTGCTACAGCAATCGGTGCTCGAGATTTCCTAGTTGCATACAATATCAACCTTAACACAACATCTGTTAGACGTGCAAACTCTGTTGCCTTTGATGTAAGAGAAGCTGGACGGGTTAAAAGAGAAGGAGATCGTGTCAATGGAAAAGTATTGAAAGATGAAAACGGTGACCCAATACGCCAAGCTGGAAAACTTAAAGCAGTAAAAGGTATAGGATGGTATATTGAAGAATACGGTATTGCTCAAATATCCATGAATCTAACCAATATATCTATCACTAGCCTGCATGAAGCTTTTGAAGCGGTTTGTGATTCAGCCCAAGAAAGAGGTATGCGTGTAACAGGTTCAGAACTTGTAGGACTCGTTCCACTGAAAGTAATGTTGGATGCTGGAAAGCACTTTCTACGCAAACAAAAAAGAAGTCTAGGGATAGCGGAATCTGAAATTATAAAGATTGCAGTCAAAACGCTTGGTCTAGATGAGTTAAGTCCATTTGACCCAGAGAAAAAGATCATAGAATACGTTTTGGCAAATGATCAAAAAGATCCACTCCTTGAAATGGATCTAAAAGCTTTTGCAAATGAAACTGCTTCTGAAAGCCCAGCCCCCGGAGGTGGATCTATATCTGCTTATGTTGGTGCTTTAGGTATTTCACTAGGCACAATGGTTGCCAACCTATCCTCAAACAGGAGAGTATGGGATGATCGATGGGAAGAATTTGGAACATGGGCAGAAAAGGGACAATCAATCAAAAATCAACTTCTGAAGTTGGTGGACGAAGATACCCGCTCTTTCAATGCGATCATTCAAGCTATTCGACTTCCAAAATCATCGGATGCAGAAAAAGCTAAAAGACATCAGGCCATTCAAGATGCCACAAAATATGCAATAGAAGTTCCTTTTACTGTAATGCAGGCATCGCTAGATTCTTTTGAGGTGATCAAAGCTATGGCTGACTTCGGAAATCCAAACTCTGTGACAGATGCAGGAGTGGGTGCCCTATGCGCAAGAGCAGCAGTCCATGGAGCTTACATGAATGTACAGATCAATACAATGGATCTTGAAGACAAGACTTTCGTTACAGACATCCTTAAACGCGGTAAGGAAATGACGGAAAAAGCAGATGCTCTAGAAACAGAAATCAGAGCTACAGTAAATGCTAAAATTCAAGCATAATATTACCTACAAGGATGATGATTGGAAATACAACTAATTCATCATCCTTGTTATTATTTTCCTATCCATATCTATTATGAATTTACAACGCATCAAAGAGCAAATTGAAGTCTATAGGAATTGGCTTAAAGGCCCCGAATCTTATGACAATCTATATCTTTGGGAAAGTGTAGAAAACTTTCAGAAAAACTTCGACCTAGAAGCAGAAGATCTAGCAAACGCTCTAGATATGGCCTTGCAAAACTCTAGCTCTAGAAGCCTATGGACGATGGAAGCAAAATTTCCAAAGCAGATGATGCTGAAGTTCATTCAGATGGACAAGGACATGGTTCGTTGGACTTTTAAAGACTTGTTTAGGGCTGAAAACAGTCTTGACGGAAGACTCAATAGGTTTATTTTTCATTGCGATGAAATGTATAGTGTTTGGAAAAAACAAAACCCAAAAGCACACGACCTTGGACATTATCACGATAGTGACCACTGGATGAGCACGCTCTACCTCTTTCTCGCCTCACCTGAATCATACTGCCCCTATAACTTAAACCTCCTCCAAAAGGCACTCAAAGGTTTTGAAGCGAAGAATATTCCCGACAATGAAGACCCTGGACGTTTATTCAAAATCGTAAAGGTTGTTGATAAGTTCATC
>JBELIG010000192.1:4214-6385 GCA_042091035.1 Sphingobacteriales bacterium
CCTTTGATAGTCGTCATGCATGGTTATACTGGGAATGCTACAGGTATCAGGAACTACTCTGGTATGAATGCAATTGCAGATCAATTTGGATTCGCAGTGTGCTATCCAAATGGGACCTTAGACAATAGCGGCAACAGATTTTTCAATGTAGGATATGAATTTCATAACAACGAAACAGTTGATGATGTAGACTTTTTAATTCAACTAACTTCCTACCTCCATGAAACACACAACCTAAGTCCAAGCAAAACCTTCTCTACGGGTCTAAGCAACGGAGGAGATATGTCCTATAAGTTAGCCTGTGAAGCTTCAGATCATTTTCGGGCGATTGCCCCTGTTGCAGGTACTATGATGAAATATATTTACGATGACTGCCCTGCAACTGGGGTTCCTGTATTTGAAATACATGGAACAGATGATGATGTTACTTACTATGATGGAGATATTAACAATCAAGATGGATGGGGATCCTACATGCCTATTCCTGATGTCATTGAATTTTGGAAAACAGCAAATAACTGTTCTATTTATAACTCTACCAACATACCGAACACCAATCTATCTGATGGTAGTGTAATACTTTGGGAAGCATATACAGGAGGCATAAATGACAGTGAAGTATGGCTTTATAAGGTACAGAATGGTGGACATGATTGGCCTGGAGCTTGGGGCAATATGGATATCAATTCGAGCCTTGAAATTTGGTACTTCTTCTCTAAATTTCTAAATCCAACAAGTGCTACGGGTCAAAAGGAGATTAACAGATTTTATCAAATTGCTCCAAACCCTGGTAAAGATACTTTCAGCCTGATTGGACTGGATCATTCAAAAGAACACGCTTACAGATTATTCAATAGTAGTGGAACATTGATGGAGCAAGGAGCCATTATCCAAAGTGAATTGCACTTGAACAAGAACTACACAGATGGTCTGTATTTACTCTTTATAGAAAACACTGGATATGCAAAAATATTAATTCAGAATTGATTAAAATTATTGATTGAGTACCTCTTTCCAATCGACATCTTTGTATGCTTCTACAATTATGGAAGCAACTGCCAAGAAAAAGAAAGAAAGTGCACCGGCAAGAACAACTAATATACTTCGTTTCGGACGGCTCTTAACAACAGGAGTCTCCGCTAATTCAACCGTATGAATAGTAGGGAATTCTGAGCTGTAAGCAGATTGAATCTGTTTGTATCGTTCTTTATCCTCACCCAACTGCTTTGAACTCTCTTCTTGAATTTCTGCAAGGACCTCAACAGTGGCCATACCCTTGTTGAATTCAGAAGTCATATAGGCAAGCTGCTTTAGTTCTGCTTTGGCGCCCGCTACTCTCGATTGAACTATAAGAATAGAGTCACTATTTGGATTTGACATTTGCTTGTAGGCATTCAACTTTGCCTTATCCCTTTGAAGCGCAGAATTTGCTTTTGCCGAGAAGGTTGACAATTGCTCTGATTGAGTCACAGGATTATAAACGCCATACTTTTGTCTTACATAACGAATACTATCGTTTAATATATTTAGCTCTTCAAGTTTTATGCGAATATTCTCTTCATAGGTTCTCAATACCTGAGCTTGAGATTGCTTGATCAAACGTTGTCCGATCTCATCAATCTTAAGGCGTGAATCATTTGCCATATTAGTCGCTAAGTCTTTATCCTTATCCTCAAAACTCAACTCAATAGCATCATACTTTGTCTTTTCAACTTCATACAACTTATCCAAACGCTCATAGATCTTAAACTTAGCCTTGATGTGTGAACTATCAATCTCGTAGTGTTCATAGAGATTATATTTGGCAATCAAAAAGTCTTTTAATTCATTGGACTTAGCGATAGTCATAATACGATCCACATCTTCATCCTCTCCATAATATTCCATAGACTCATTGGATTTACCAAAGAGTGCCTCCGGACTTGCCAGATCTGGACTTGCAGCATAGAAAATTGTAACAGACTTAAAGTAATTAGGAAGGAACAAGGAACATACTGCCATGATGACAGCTATACCAAAAGAAAAACCTATGATCTGTTTTCTCCACTTATAAATGGAACCAACTACACCCAGTAAACTATCCTTCTGATCCATTGCTATATTTTTTGTCTAACGCTTTTCGATTAATTAGTAGGTACAAAAGTATGAAATAAAACAATTCTTAAAGCTTA
>JBELIG010000193.1:0-6383 GCA_042091035.1 Sphingobacteriales bacterium
GGTGCAGATATAGATGTTATCGTTTATCAAGTTCCTGAACTGGAAATTACTGAGCTGGTGGAAGTGTGTAATAGCACGGATTCTGGGAATTCAACATTTTTTAATCTTACGGATATTATTCAGATTGGAAATGGACCTTTCCTATGGGAGAATTTAGATAATTGCCTAGCTTCGGGTACTATGCCTGCACTAGATTTTGATGGGGTTGCTCCGGGTAATTATACCTTTAGAGTTTCTACCACTACAGCTTCTGCACCTTGTGAAGATGAAGCATTAGAATTTACTATTGTTGTTCTCGATTGTACTTGTCCAAACTTGAATGTGAGTATTCCAACAGTTCAATGTAATAGTGATGCCTTGATTGATCTCGATCAATATTTAGAGGATCCTACTGTACTTGTAAATTGGAATTTAAGTAATGTACCGCCAGTGGGTGCATATAGTCCACCAAGCCTTACAGCGGCTACATTGGATATCACAGGTTCTACTCCTGGACTTTACACGCTTGGTCTTGTATTTAATGGAACAGCTCCTGTTGGTTGTGTATTGGAAAATTCACTGAATGTTCAATTGTCTGGTCAACTTAGTTCAGGTACACCCTTAGACCCCTTAGAATTTTGTGAGGGGGACGAATCATTTATTGAACTATCAAACTTACTTAATGGAGCAGATACTGGAGGTTCTTGGACAGAAATTTCTGCAGTAGCATCTTCAGGAGGGGGCTTTGATTCTGCAAATGGTACATTGAATATTTACAGTGAACAATCTGGCCTATATCAATTTGAGTATCTGGTGGATTCTGAGGATCCTTGTTTGGATGAAAGTTCAGTTATTGAAGTTTTAGTGCATGCATTACCTATAGCAGCGGTAGAAGCATTTGATACTATTACTTGTGTAAACCTCGAAGTAGAATTAAGTGCTTACAAGGAGGACAGCTATGTATTTGAATGGTCTGATCAGTCTAATTTAAATGTGGTAATAGGAACAAACGCTTCTTTAATAGTAAATGAGGCTGGGGCATTTAGTCTAGAGGTTATTGATGAAGAAACTGGTTGTATCTCTTCAGAATCAATAGAAATTCCTGCTTATCTGGAGGTCCCAATCCCGGAGATAGTTATAAGCGATGTTGATTGTTATGGAGATGAGAATGGACTTGTTGAAGTACTTTCAATTGATGGAGGTGTCAGTCCTTACTACCTTAGTTTTAATAATGAGTATTATTCCGATTTGACAATCTTCCCTTCTCTTGCTGCAGGGGATTATACCTTGTCAATTGAAGATGCTTTTGGCTGTGTAACGAATGCGATTGTGTCGATAGATCAGCCAGAACCTATGGAAGTTACTATTGATCCACTTTTTAATGTTTCTGGAGAGCAAATAGTGGGCTATGGTGATTCACTTCAAGTATTCAGTAACATTAATATTGCTATGGATTTGATCGACTCTATTGTATGGAGCCCTTCTGCTTTAGTGGCTTGTGATACTTGTTTGAATACTTGGTTGCATCCCGAAGGGACTACCATATTTGACCTAGATGTCTTTGCTGGTAATTGTTCTGCAAATACATTGTTATCTGTGTTTGTGAAAAAGGACTATCCTGTGTATTTCCCTAATGTTATAGCTATAAACAGCAGTAATAATGTGTTTTATCCACAGGGGGATTATATGGCTGATGTAGTTAATTACCTGAAGATTTATGATCGTTGGGGAAGTTTGGTTTTTGAGGATTATAATTTCGCACCCAATGATCCTTCCCATGGTTGGAACGGACAAGTAAATGGTCAGAACGCGGAAGCAGGGACTTATATCTTTGTCTCCGAAATTCTATTTATTGACGGGCAAAAAGAGCTTTTTAAGGGGGACGTGAGTATAATAAAATAGTCTAATTGTATAAACAAAAAGAGAGCCTAAAACATAATTGTTTTAGGCTTTTTTAGTTTGTGAAATTTATAACAAAAATATTTCATTAATATAGATAATATTTGCATATTATTGCATTGGAAATTTTGTTTTCGAAAACCGATTCCCCTTATGATTAAGAAAACTATACTGAGAAAATTCAATTTTCTTCTAGCTGGCTTGTTACTCTGCACAATGTTAAAAGGTCAGACTTCTCCCGGATGTGGTTGTGATTATTACGGTGTATCTGCTTGTTTAAACGATACTGTATTTAATGGTGGTGACTTTTTAACTGTATGTTATGAAGTTTCAGATCTGATAAATAGTTCCTTAGGTGTAAATCAAGATATATGTGGTGTAAGGGTTAATTTTATGCATAGTCTCCTCTATGGTGTAGAAATGTATTTAAGTAGTCCAAGTGGGCAAAGTATTCAATTAGTAGGACCATATGTTGATATTGAAATCGATGATCAATACGGAACTACCTTTGGGACTAATTGGGATGTCACCTTCCTTCCTTCTAATCAAACGCCTAATCCGGATCCAGGGATTCTTCCTCAATGGACAAATGCTCAAGTTTGGCTTTCATCAGCAACTTACAATGGTAGCTATTTCCCAAGTGGCACTGACGGTCTAGAAAGTATAAATGGATCAGCTAATGGTCAATGGTGTATTCAAATTGATAATACAAATCTAATTCAGCCTTATACTGGAAGGATTTTAGATTTTGAGGTTATTTTCTGCGATGTAGGAGGTCTTCCATGTTGTATGGCTGATGCTGGAGAATTGATTTATAACGATACTGATATTAGTGGCTGTTTAGGCGATTCCTCTTTAATTCTAGATATCGATCCATATAATGAAAATGGTTTTCCAGATACTAGTTATTACGATTATGGATTTATAATTAGTGATGGGGATTCTCTCATTATCGCTATAGAAGAGGAAAGTAGTCTTTTAGACTACCCGCCGGGAGATTACACTATTTGTGGGTTATCATATCTAATTGAGGACTCCCTGATTATTGATGATTTAGTTGGAAATTTTACCTTAGATTCTTTACACAATTTATTGCAAGCTGCTGACCCAATTTTTTGTGCGGATGTCAGTTCCAATTGTATTGAATTTAGTATTGAAACCCCTCCGATTAAGTTTGATACTACTTTAGTTATTTGCGAAGGCGATAGCATTGATTTCTTCGGACAGAATATAATGGATGCTGGGGAGTATTCATTTACATTCCCTAATCCTATTGGCTGTGATTCAATTGGATTGCTTCAGGTAAATATTGACACAGGTAATTTGATTGTTTTATCTGATACGCTTTGTTTTGGAGATTCTACAACTATAAATAATATTGATTTTTATTTTGAGACTGGCATTTATGAGGAGTCCTTTTTCAATGAAAATGGTTGTGATTCAATCGTAAGACTTGATTTACAGGTCCTACCTGAGAATGAGGTTGTACGGTTTGATACAATCTGTGCGGGTGAAATGATTACAATAGATGGATCTGACTATGATGCATCAGGGGTTTATAATATTGTTTTAGAGGATCATAATGGTTGTGATAGTACAATAGTACTTAATTTAGAAGTAGAAGAAATTATTGCTTCAATTGCGGGTCCTAATGTCTTGGATTGCGCGAGTGCTTCCATAGTACTTGATGGAGGACAAAGTTCAGGGGCAACGGATTTAATATATGCTTGGACTACCTCCGGAGGAGTAATTGATTCAGCCACTGATGAGGCTTTTATTCAAGTTAGTGGCGCTGGAGATTATACCTTAACTGTTACGTCTAATGCTGGTTGTCAGGATCAAGTTACTTCAACAATTCTTGAAGATGTGAATGTGCCTGTTATTTCAGTGGCGGATTTTGATGTATTGGACTGTGCAGTCGATACTATAAATCTAGATGCTTCAGGGAGTGATTTTATTAATAGTGGAATTTTTGAATGGACTACAGCCGATGGAAATATCATTCAAGGTTCAAATAGTCCAGTGATTGATATAGACCTTGATGGCAGCTATGAATTAACCATTACGGATACCATAAATAATTGTTTTTTAAGTGAAGTTTTTGTTGTAGAGATTGATACGGTAGCACCACCACTATCAGGCTTGGATGCAGTCATAAATTGTGTGAACCCTACTGTTCCTTTGGAGCTTGTTGGGAATTATGCAGGGCCTTACAATTGGGTCTGGAAAACTTCTTCTGGGAATGTACTACCAGGTAGTGATAATGTGCCTATTTTTTTTGATGTTTCAGCTGAGGGTATATATATCCTTGATGTTTTGAATATTGAAAATGGTTGCGTGACAATTGATTCTGTATCAATAGGCATGGATACAATAGCACCAAATACAATTTTGATTGCAAATGATGATTTAGATTGTGCCAATACTTCTGTTTTGGTAAATGGATTAGATTCAGACCCCTTGAGTGATTTTCAAGTTGACTGGACTGCTCCTATTGGTGGTATTGAGTCTGGTGATGGCACACTTTCAATAGTAGTGGATGAGGCAGGGCAGTATATCATGGAATATACAAACCTAGATAATGGCTGTTCCAGCATTGACACTATTGAAATTATAAGTAATGTTGAGTTTGAAGACATAGAGGGGGCAGTTGATAATCTAGTCTTGGATTGTGAGAATACTTTGATCCAGTTAGGTACAGATCCTGTTAATCCTGGTGGTCCTGGTTTTGATTATTCTTGGTACACTATAGATGGCACTTCACAAGGGCCTGGTCAAATATTAGAGGTCACTGAGGCGGGCATTTATGTAATGGAATTACTTAACCAATCGAATGATTGTATTAGTTTGGATACTGTGAATGTCGGGTCCATACAAAGAGAGATAATTGCTGATGTATTCTTTTCAAATATTCTAACCTGTGACAATCCTGCAACCGATTTGATTGGAAGTTACACCGATTACTTAAATACCGATCCTATCACTTTGAATTTCACTTGGTATAATCAAGATGGTGTATTACCCGGTCAGGATTCATTGATCAATGTGGATCAAGCAGGGATATACGAATTCATTGTTTTTGATACATTCAGTAACTGTGGAGATACTATCTCAATCGAAGTAGAGAAGAACACGGAGTTGCCAAATCCAAATGCTGGCGCTGATGTCGCTCTAGATTGTGAGACTGGAATTGCTGATTTAGTTGGGTCATTTTCTGATGACCCAAGCACCCATACAAGCAGTTGGTCTACGATGGATGGGAATTTTTTAAATGTTGGAGAATTTGATGCGGCTGTAGATGAAATAGGGTCTTATACTTATACAGTTACGAACTCAGTGAATGGTTGTTCTTTTGAGGATCTTGTACTCGTTTACCTAGATACAATACTGTGCACACCTTCTTTAGATACTATTCCTGATGTAATAGTTAATTGTTACAATTCCCCTGAAGTATTTGGTTCAATAGACGCAACTAATGTTTTTGATCCAAACTCAAATTTAACCTACTCTTGGAGTGTTGTTGATGGGATTATCGATGGGCAGATGGATACATTGATTATTAAAGCTTTGATTGGGACATATGTTTTTGAAGTGACTAATCCGCTGTTTGATTTTACGTCAAGAGATACCATAGAAATTATAGACGGGCGTGTATACCCAGAAATTGATGTATTTAGTGATACCCTTGTTGTGGATTGTGCTCAACTGGAAGATAATGTTGAATTATTTGGTTTTGATAGTTCAGGATCATCTTTTATCCAATTTCAATGGGAGTCACTTGTAGTGACAGATATTGTTTCGGGATCAGACTCCACGCATTGTTTAATAAATGCCCCTGGCTTGTATTCCTTAAGTGGAATAAATACCCTGACTGGCTGTGAGGATGCCGCTTCAATATTTGTGGATATTGAAGGTGCGTTTCCTCCTGTAGGTTGTTTGCCGGATAATGTTCAATTTGACTGTGATTCTTCATCGATAGAAATTGCTTTAGATGGTTGTACTGATCCTAACTTCGAGTATAATTGGATTATTGAAACAGGTCAGTTAGAGGGTCCAAATGGTGGTGCTTCAGTTATGGTTAGTATATCTAATTCTCCTTCTACGCTTTTGGTAGAAATTACAGATACAACGAATCATTGTACTTCTGCTGATTCTTTGTTTATTTATGGTGAGGGTCAGTGTTTCCCTGATTGTGAAATCAGTATACCTGAAGTATTAAATTGTGCAATGGATTCAGTGGAATTAGTTTCAATAGGATCGAATGATGAAGGAGATTTCTCTTACAACTGGGTTACAGATATAGGAAACTTTTGCTCTGCTACAAACAACCCTACAGCTTGTGTGGATTCGGATGGATTTTATACCTTATTTGTTGTTGATAATGCAACTGGATTGAGTTGCTCTTCTACAATACTTGTTGAGGATGATTATTCTACCTTGGATGCTGTGATTAATCCAATCGACAGTGTTAATTGTTATGCAGACTCTGTCAATATTTCTTTTTC
>JBELIG010000194.1:0-6371 GCA_042091035.1 Sphingobacteriales bacterium
AATCTGACAATTTTGTTGAAGCTGCGGGCTATTACTTTGATGATCTTATTGTTCGCGGTATCTCTGAATTGAATACGAGTACAGCGAAAGAATTAAGCTTAGATTCTTTTGTCCAATTACTTCCAAATCCGGGTAGTGCAGCATTGACAATCAAGCTTGTAAATACTGATCCCTCTGATTTGAAGATCTACGATAGTCAAGGTCGTATTGTATTTGAGCAAGTTGGACTTAGAGCGGAACGTACTATTGAGACTATAGATTGGCCAAGCGGTGTGTATCATATACAAGTCACTGAGCAGAGCGGGGAAACTCAATTATTGAAATGGATTAAGCTATAGGAAAAAGCCAGTGCAATCGCACTGGCTTTTTGTTTTATAGTTTTTTAGAAAGCACATCTTTTATAGCTTCTAGCTTATCTGTGAATGTCATCATTTGTTGAATCACGCTGGCTATTTCATTATTATTTGCGATCCCATTAAGTTTATTGTTCTTTTTAAATTGCTCTTTAATACCCTGCCATCTTTCCCATTCATCTGCCTGCATGCTTTCGTGTATCTCTTTAAATTTAAGTAGGTTAGCTTCAGCGGATGCACTCAGTGTTTGTGATTCATTCTCATAATGTGTCAATAGCAATCTATCTACCTCTTCCTTGTTCATAATAGGTAAGAGTTTTGCTATCAACTTATTCATATCTCGATATGATCCTTGTAGTTTGAACGGTGGTTCGGTCCTGTATGCATTTTCCATGGCGGCCGACTTGATGTATTGCTCATTTACCTTTAATACAGTGTTCCTGATGTTTATGGCTTTTTCTATGAGATCTACAAAGTCATTCAATTCTTGTGGAGCATATTTAGACTTAGGATTAAGATCAGATACTTTGCCTTGCTCTACATGATCAATCATGTGATAAAGATCCTCCATACTTTTACTACTTAGTTGCTTGAGCATAGGGTTTGAACTCAAGGCATTTTCTAGTAGGCTTAATTTGAATAGGTCTGCCTTGTCACCGATCACATCACCGAGATTATAAATATCAGATCGGTTTGACAGCATGTCTGGAATTCGGAATTTTTCCCCACTTTCTGTGTAAGGATTCCCTGCCATGATTACACAAAACTTTTTGTCTTTAAAATCATAGGTTTTGGTTTTTCCCTTATAAACTCCTTCTATCTTTCGTTGACCATCAGCTAAGGATATGAATTTTTGAAGAAACTCCGGATTGCAATGTTGTATATCATCGAGATACAACATGACATTGTCACCCATTTCTAATGCTAGATTCAGTTTTTCTAATTCTTGTTTGCAGGCTGCATTGTCAGCTGTTGAGGGATCGAGAGAAACCACTTTATGGCCAAGTGCAGGGCCATTTATTTTCATAAATACAAGTCCAATTCGGTCTGCTATATATTCCATTAGGGTTGTTTTACCATATCCTGGGGGAGATATTAGGAGTAACATACCCATGCGGTCCGTGCGCTTGTCTTTTCCTACAGTTCCCAGCTGCTTAGAAAGATTTTCTCCAATCAATGGGAAGTACACTTGGTCGATAAGTTTATTTCGAACAAAGGAGGATAGAACTTTAGCTTGATATTGTTCCAGTCCGATAGTTGCTTTTTGCTTCTTTATAAAATCCTTTTTATGATCTTGGAATTTTTGGAAAGCTGGAACAGCATGCTGTTCAAAATTTTCGAGTCTTTGAATGAAGCTGTGGTACTCGAGCTCATAATTGCCCGCCTGAATTCTTTTATGATTTCCGGATAAGCCTTTAAGTAAGGTATTGTTGTTTGCTTTCTTTAGTTTGTGCTTTGAATCCGGGTATAGAAATAGAACTAGGGCTTCGGTCATAAAACTATTATCCAGTCCAAAATTATGAACAAATGCTTGCATCCACTGCTCCGACAGTTCGTAGGATGCTTGTTGTGTGTTTAGCTTTCCTAGATCCTTCTTGAAGGTTTCTAGAACACCTTGAGTGTCGAGATGATTAGAAAAGGCTTTGTATAGATCTTGAGCTTTTTTACTTAGGGTAAATGCATGTTTATCCGCAAGCTCAGCAAGGAGATATTGAACTACTTTTGAAGGATTCACATCTTTAAGTTCCCATTGTTTTAAAAAGGGTGTAAGAGACTGAAGAATAATCTTATGTGCATATCCTTGCTTATTGGTCTTTGGAAATACCTTGTTCAATTTTGCTGCAGACTTGATCTGATGATCCAATTCTTCTTTTACTGTCTCATTTAGGTTGAACCAAAACAATTGCCCTACTGCTCTTGTATCTGGGTGAAAACGGAGTATTTCCAAGGAATATTCCATTGCCATCAAAGCTTTGCCAATTTTTAAGGCATCTTCATCGTGTACTCCTTTGATATATCCGGAGTCAAATTCTTCAGCTGTTTTTCGTTTTATGATGGTTTCAAGTCCTTTGGTATCTAACAAATCTTGACTTGCTATTTTTAATTCTTTGACAGCTTGATAAGCGAGGTATTCAGACCTATATACGGCTGGATTTTCGGAGACTAAGGTTTGTTCCCAATAGTCTATGGATTCTGTTAATATTTCGTCTTCTATTGCTTCATAAAAATTTGTTCCAGTAAGATGGGCAAACAACTGATTGTCTTTAGTGATTATGCTGTAGTCTAAACTTTGGTTATTTACTCCGAATTTATAATCTCCTAAACGAATCACATTATTTCCATCTTCGTAAAGGTCTAGCTTGTCTTTGAGTTTGGAGAGACTTTCTTCTTTAGTAGTTTTTAATCTACTATCGAAGGACTCTGCTTTTGCATTTTCACCGAGATCATTAAATGATTGTATAGATTTCCTAAGTTTATCAATCATGAAATCAGCAGCAAAAAAGGTGTGAATCTCCTCCATTGTCTTAAAGCTGGCTGCTTTATTCTGAATGCCTTGTAATAATCTTTCTGCAGATTTTTCGGTACGAACAATCTGCGCATTTTGAGCTGATTTGAGTTGTGTTTTTTTACTGTCAAATGCATTGTATACGGCTTCTCGTTTTTCATGAATGACCTCTATGAAGTCGTCAAACTGAGCAAACTTAGCCTCTAACTCTTCCAGTTGTATGGAGAGTTTAGTCATATTTTGATCGCATTTATCCTCTGTAGTGGATAGATCAAGTAAGTTGGTTATACTTTGACTGAATAATTTTATTTGAGCATGAAAATCAGCTTCGTTTTCACGCTTTTGAATGGTCTCAAGAGTAGTTTTTGCCTGAGCTCTGATTTTATTGATCTTCGCAAATAAACGGGAGATTTGTTCAATGATCTGAGTGGAATGATTACTATCCTTTATATTAAGGCTATTGACAATGTCAATGAGCATCTCCATTTCTATGCTCATTTCATTCAACTGGCTGATGACGTTTTCTATATCAACGGATTTGTCATGTGCGCCTAAGGATTCTTCAAAATTGTCGAGATTGGAATAGTAGGGCTTAAGTGCCTCTTCGGCAAGTAGAAAATCTATGCAACGTCTTGATAATTGAGCATATCTATCTTTTAAGCTATTGTCTAGAAGGTCAAGCGCAAGGGCATCTATATATTTATCTTCTTCTAGGGCAATAGCCTTACCTTGAAGTATTCTAAGCTGCTTTAAGGTTTTGACATAACTATCAATAGTTTCAAAACGGTCTCGCTTAATGTTTTTTAATAATTCCTCTACCTCGACTTGAAGCGCATGCAAGGTGTCTGCCGATTGCTTTCGTTGGAAGTTTACCTTTTCAAAGGCATCAATTGCCTGATTGGATATAGCACAAAGCTCCTGTAGAGGCTCTGAAATTGCGGAAGCTTCTGATTCATGAATCCAATAGTAGGAATCAAGGATTTCTCCAGCTTGTTTTTTTATATCGTCGTAAAGGCTATCGTAGGAATCGTCTTTGTTTAATAGGGTAATTAATTCTTGGCATTCAGCCATGGCACTTACGAGGCTTTTGTTACCAATTTTATACAAAAGACTATCTTTGAATTGGTCATTCTGTTTGATGGTCTTACTGAATGGCGTCGACCAAATCTTGATTTGATGATGTTTTGTTGCTTCCTCATCAACTTGGAAATAGCTCAATTGTCCATCTGGAAAGAGTGTAAATCCATTACAAAATATGGGTGTGCTAATGTCTTGTTTGATGATATTGTAGGGCATAAGGACATAGTCACCTTTTACTTCTTCATAAAAAACGTACAAGAAGTCTTCTCCATTGGGTGAGCTTATCAAGCCCTGGTATCTAACGTCTTCGATGCTCTTTTCAAATCGTTTAAAAGAGCCTGTTTGAAGATAGTATCCGTCTGGAAATATTAAGCCTTGACTTTCAGGGAGTAAAATCGCTGCATCTCTAATGCTTTGTAATTTTTCTACCCTTTTGACCTTGTGGTTATAGACGAAATAGCGTATATCTTCTTGGTATGGTTTTATACTTAGAATTATTAGATTTCCAAGATCAGCAAATTTGATTTCTGCATCTTCGAGTACCTGGTCTGGATAAGCGACAGGCTCATTGTATATTCCTTTACCATCATTGGTGTTATCTTCTACCTTTATAGTAAGATCGCCACCTACCGTCTCCACAAATACTTTGTCGAGTATTGAAACATGGGGATGTGTTCCATGTCGATGCATGTCAAAATTACTTGTCTTCCACTCGAATTCGTGTTTGTTTGGGTATTGAAATTCCTGATCACTTCTATTATCAATATACTGCAGTCCTTCGTCGTGGATAAGCCATTTGAAGGTTTTTATATCTGTAATAGATTCACTGACCTGGAAGACCATATAAAGGTAAGTACCTATTCTGCTGAACTTAGCAAAAAAAGTGTTTCTGTAGTATTTGTAGAGGTTTTTAAAATCCTTCTCGAACTGATCACTATTGATTAGTTGAAGCGGTTTTTCCTTAAAGTTATTGTCAATGAAATCATACTGGCTAAAAACATCTTTGAGTTCAATATCTGACCGGAGCCCAAAATGTACATTGTAAGCAAAAAGGCAGGTGTTTCCATGACTGTATATATCACGCGCAACACAAACATTTTGGGTGTTAATGCGTTCGGTGGCGATCAATTTGGAATCTACAGAGCCAAAGACTTCGTTTCTTTTGGTATTTAATGCTCCAAGTCTACTTACTAGTTCATCTTTCTGGATATTAAATCTGGATTGAATGATCTCGTATGTTCCAGTTTCCAGTTGTTGTTCTTTTTGCATCGAGTCGATCAGTTTAGATAGGGAAGAGGGATTAAAAGTAGCTTCCTCCTAGTGGAGGAAGCATTTTTGGGGTTCTTGATTTTAGGATAAGCCAAAGGAGTTCGCCAGTTGTTTGATCTGACTAAGTGATTCTTGGTCTTGATCATTATCAACCTTATTTCCAAGCGTATGAATCAATTTAGCAATACTAAGATTTTTAACATCTTCAGTACTTATATTATACTTTTTGATCAGTTGCTGAATATTGCCTAGGATATCTCCGTTTTGACTTAGTCCTGCTTTTAATTCCTGAAGGTTAGAGGAATGATTGATCATTCGATCAATACCTTTTCCTTTAGCTATTTGGCCCATGATTTGTTCGAAGAACATAGTCTCACCTCCAAGGATTTCAATGTTTGCAGCTTTTAATGCTTCAGAAATAACAACAGCTTGAGCATCGGCAATTTCTTTCTGAATATTGATGTTTGCCAGATCGACCTGAAGGTCTTTTTCAAGTTTAAGTTTGAATTCTTCATGGTCTTTACCGACACCATCTAGGCGCTTCATGGCTTCCGCTTTTTCTTCAATAGCTTGTGCTTCAGCTACCGCCTGTTCTTTGATGATTTCAGCATCTACAAGGCCTTTTAGTTTTTCCGCATCTGCTTTTGCCTTGATTGCTTCTGCTTCTGCCATTGCTTTTTTCTCGATTATATGTGCATCAACAATACCTTTACGTTCTTCAGCATCTGCTTTTGCATGCATAACTTCTGCTTCAGAAAGTCCCTTTGTTGCCTGTTCTTTTGCAATAGCTTCTGCGATGATCTTTCGAGCATCTGCTTCTTTTACTGCCGCTTCCTTCTTTGCCTCTGCTTCGATATTGATCTCCTCAGCACGTTGCTTAGCCGCTTCCTTTTCTGCTTCTGCCATTTTGATATGCTTGATCAGCGCTGCTTGTCCCTCTTTCTCTGCTATTGTTATTGCCACCTTTTTCTCTCGTTCAGCAGTTTTGAAAGCTTCGATATCTTTCATTTGCTCTTGCTCTTCTACAACTCCTTTTTCTAAGGACACTCGATCTCTGATCACATCCTGAATGTTTTTCTTTTCTACTTCCAGCACTTTCTCTTTTTCGATTTGGGCTAGTGTAACAATGCGCTCTCGTTCTGTGACCTCGAGTAGTCTGTCTT
>JBELIG010000195.1:0-6351 GCA_042091035.1 Sphingobacteriales bacterium
GGGCATCGTTTGGAAGGAATATGGCATGCTGGATCTCCATTAGGTATGATCATTAATTCTTGTAGAGGAATGTATGTTTGCGTGCCAAGAAATATGACTCAAGCCGCAGGTATGTATAATACACTTCTTCAAGGTGATGATCCTGCAATAGTTATAGAATGCTTGAATGGTTATAGATTAAAAGAGACTATGCCAGATAATCTAGAATCATTTACTGTACCTCTAGGTTCTCCAGAAGTATTAGTGGAAGGTTCTGATATCACTTTAGTAACCTATGGATCGTGTGTACGCGTTGCAGAGGAAGCCATTACATTACTTGGGAAACATGGAATTTCAGTAGAACTTATCGATGTTCAAACACTTCTTCCATTTGATCTTGAAGGAAGGATTGTTGAATCTTTGAAGAAAACAAATAGGATAGTTTTCTTAGATGAGGATGTCCCTGGAGGTGCTTCCGCATTTATGCTTCAAGAAGTAATAGAAAAACAAGGAGGCTACAAATATTTGGATGCTCAACCTACAACCATATCGGCCCAATCCAACAGGCCACCATACGGTTCAGATGGTGATTACTTCTGTAAGCCTAATGCAGATGATATATTTGAAAAGATCTACAATCTTATGTATGAAGATGATCCCATTCGTTTCAAGCGAAAAGCATAAATAAACTTAATTAAAAACCCTAACGAGCTAATTGTTAGGGTTTTTTAATTTCTGTAGGTAAATTAATTAACTCAAAAATCACACCTGCTTTAAATTTAGTTAATATTTTAACCTGCTTACGGGTTAAAATAAAATTCTTCATTCTAAGAATTCTTCGAAATATTGTATAGTTTAGGTATTAATATTTTTAATTAATAATGTCAACATGAAGAATTTTATTCAAAAGTTGACCCTCTCACTAGTAATATTTCTTGGAACTACTGCCGCAGTTGTGGCACAAAGTTCTGTAACTGGAAATGTCTCAGACGATGAGGGTAATGCGCTAATTGGCGCTTCAGTTTTAGAGAATGGTACCACTAATGGTACTGTAACTGACCTCGATGGTAATTTCACCATCACAATGAATTCATTCCCGGCAACGCTGGAAATATCCTACACCGGTTATGAATCCCAAATGCTGGAAGTAAATTCTGGCGGTAATGTATCCGTTACACTAGAAAACTCATCCACTCAATTGGATGTAGTAGTCGTAACAGGTCTTGCCTCTAACATTAAACGTTCTAACTTAGCAAACAATGTAGCTTCTATTAGCGCTAAAGAGCTTACAGGTGTTGCAGTAAGTAACACTACTGAAACTGCACTTTATGGAAAAGCTTCTGGTACTAACATTGTAGCAAGTTCCGGTGCACCAGGTGGTGGTATTTCTATGAAGTTAAGAGGAACAACATCGATCAATGGTTCTTCACAACCATTATTTATTATCGATGGTATCTTTATTGATAACTCATCTATCCCGGGTGGATTAAATATTGTTTCAAGAGCATCTTCAGGTGGTTCTTCATCCAATCAAGATAATCCATCAAACCGTTTGGCAGATATAGATCCTAACGATATTGAAACTATCGAAATCCTTAAAGGTGCTTCTGCGGCTGCCATATATGGTAACCGTGCAGCAGGTGGTGTAGTAATCATTACAACCAAAAAAGGTAAGGCAGGAAAAACAAGTATCAATTTCGGACAATCAGTTGGTTGGACAGAAATGCTTAATCCACTTGGAGTTCGTCAATTCACAAGCGAAAACATTGCAAATTCAAGTCGTTTTGGAAATCCAGACGATATTGCAGCTTTTGAAGCAGCACAAGCAGCTGGCCAGCTATTCAACTACGAAGAAGAGCTTTACGGAAACAAAGGTTTATTGAGTAACACGCGTCTTTCTCTTTCTGGAGGAAACGAGAAAACACAATTCTTCTTTGGATCTACATTCAAAAACGAGGAAGGTATCGTAGAGAATACTGGATATGACAAAGCTTCTCTCCGTTTGAACGTAGGACACAAAATCAACAACTGGTTAGATCTTGATCTTACATCAAACTACGTTAGATCTTCTGCAGATCGTGGATTCTTTAACAATGATAACTCAGGTACAACTATGGGTATATCATTTACTTCCACTCCATCTTGGGCGAATTTACTTCCGGATGATAATGGAAACTATCCTTCAAACCCTTACGGAACTTCAAACTTCCTAGAAACTGCTGCTAAAGTAACAAACAACGAATCTGTTAACAGATTTATGGGTGGAGCAAAGCTTACAGCTAAATTATTCACCA
The DNA here is from genome assembly GCA_042091035.1 of Sphingobacteriales bacterium. Taxonomy (GTDB): domain Bacteria; phylum Bacteroidota; class Bacteroidia; order Chitinophagales; family Saprospiraceae; genus AM-2324. Next base: position 2,274 of record JBELIG010000195.1, read on the forward strand.
ATGACGACTCAAGTCTTAAGGCGATAATTAATACAGGTTTTGATTCATACAATCTTTATACTCTTGCAAGCTTCCCTAACACAGTTCAGTTCCAAAGAGATGGAAATGGTCTTAACGGTGTGGCTGTTCATGGTAACTCTAACGTAACACGAAGAAATGCATCTGCTTTCTTACTTTACACAAAGAGCATGAGTAATGGTCTTCTTTCAAGAACACAATTTGGTGTTACTTATGATGATTATGATAGAAACTCTATAATTTCTGAATCTTTCGATTTTGTAAATACACTAACAAACGTTGACCAAGGTGTTAACATAGGTGGTACACAATTTAGACAGATATCTGAAAACAAAGGATTCTTTGTTCAAGAGGAATTGAATTATAACGACCAGATCATCGCTACAGTTGGTCTTAGAGGGGATAAGTCATCCTTAAATGGAGATCCGAATCAGATGTTCTACTATCCTAAAGCTTCCGTAGCAATCAACCTTCATAAGATGATTGATTTGCCTTCGGCTTTGAGTAACTTAAAGTTACGTACAGCTTATGGTCAGTCTTCAAAAACACCTGAATTCTTAGACAAGTACTCACTTTATAATCAGTCAGCTATTGGTGGTTTACCGGCTTATACACCAAGTTCTTTGTATGGTAATCCGATAATTACTCCAGAGCGTCAGACTGAGATTGAATTCGGTGCTGACTTTGGATTCCTTAACAACCGCTTCCTTTTAGATGCAACATACTACATCAAAACGGTTGATGATCTAATCCTTAGAGCTCAGGTTCCTTCTTCTTCAGGTTACAGCGTTCAGGTTACTAACGGTGCATCATTAGAGAACAAAGGTATCGAACTAGGTTTATCTGCAAACATCATCGAAAGTGACAACTTAAACTGGAATGCAAGACTTGCTTGGTGGAAGAACAATGCTTTAATTACTGAATTGAGTATTCCTTCTTACACGACTGGTGGATTTGCTGACTTCTTAGGTAACTACAGAATCAAAGAAGGCCGCTCTCCTACTGAAATCATCGGTGTGATTGATGATCCTGCATTAGCGGATGAAGATGGTCTATATGTATATGGAGATGCTGAGCCAGACTGGCAAATGTCATGGTTCAACGGACTAAGTTTCGGAGACATTGAGATCAACTGGTTACTACACTGGAAGCAAGGTGGTGAAAACATCAACCTTTCGGCGCTACTTTTCGATCTTAACGAAACTACTCATGATTATGATGATACAGATCTTGATCCTAGTGGTACGCTTAATAACGGTGATTACCGTCTAAGCCTTCTAGGTGCAAGTACAGCTCCATACATTCAGGATGCTGGATACATCAGATTGAGAGAAATTGGTGCTTACTACAAGCTGCCAGTTACTATAGGAGATAGTGGAACTTTGACTTTAGGTGTATCAGGTACAAATCTGATCAACATCTTTGAATATGACTCTTATGACCCAGAAGTTTCAAACTTTGGTGCAGGTGGTCTTTCAACTGGTGTAGAGGTAACTCCGTTCCCTTCATCTAAGCGCGTGAACTTCCACATTAAAGCTAACTTCTAAGAAAAATGACGAAAATGAAAAAGTTAAATATATTCTTAATGTTTGCGATCGGATTGTTCCTGGTTTCTTGCGAAATCGAGCCAATCTCAAATCCAAACGATCCAGCTCAGGGAGATGTGACTCAGGACGCATCAATCTCTGAACTAAATGCCCTTACCTCAGGGATAGAGGACCTTCTAAGGTCAGAGGTAGGTTTCTATTATGATGTTGTATCTATTGTAGGTAGAGATTACTGGTTCTTTACAGGATCAGATCCACGTTATACTGGTGAGGTTCTTGGAAAAGGAGATTCACAATTGGATAACGCTGGTTTCTACGGAACAAGACCTTACGCTGCTCGTTACAGAACTGTAAAAGCAGTAAATCTTCTAACAGAAGCTTTAGCTAACACTACAGCACCTTTAACAGAAGCTGAGAAATCAGGTTACCTAGGTTTTGCTAAAACTATGCAAGCTTATGAGCTTCACTTGGCATTAAACCTTCAATACCAAAATGGTATCAGAGTTGATGTATCTGATCCTAATAATCTAGGAGCATTCGTATCTTATGACGAAGCACTTAGTTACATCGCTAACTTATTAGACGATGCAAATTCAGATCTTGGCGCAGCGGGAGATGCATTTAGATTCAATCTAACTACAGCATTTGCTGGCTTTGATACGCCTGATTCATTCTCTACTTTTAACAGAGGTGTAGCAGCTAGAATTGCATTATACCAAGGTGACATGTCTGCAACAAATGGTTTCCTTTCAAGTTCATTTATGGATATGGACAACCCTTTAAGCGGAGGTCCATCTAGATACTACGCTAATGCAGCTGGTGATCAAGCAAATCCACTTTTTAGAGTTCCTGGTAACTCGGATGGTATCATTGCACACCCATCATGGGTAGCAACAGTTGATCCTTCAGATGCTCGTGCATCTAAGATCGCTGCTAGAGAAGAGATTAGTCTAGATGACCTTACAGGTGATCATGATGTGCTCGTATTTAGCAGTCTTGATGATAATGTTCCATTTATGACGAACGAAGAGTTGATCCTAATATCTGCTGAGGCAAATGTTGGATCTGATAATGGTGCAGCTGTTGCAGCTATCGATGCTGTTCGTACAGCTAATGGATTAGCAGCTTACGGTGGTGGAACATCTGATTCAGAATTGATGGATGAAATCGCTGCTCAGCGTCAACTTTCCCTGTTTGGCTTAGGTCACAGATGGGTCGATATGAGAAGATGGGATAGACTAGATGAAATTCCATTAGATAGAACTGATGACAATGTTTGGGTTCAATTCCCACGTCCAGTTTCTGAAAACTAAAATTAACTTAGTTATATAAAAAGAGGAGATCGTCTAGTACGATCTCCTTTTTTTATTGTCTTTCAAAAAGAACCCACAGTCATTTTCTCCACTAAAACTTAGAAGTAGTAAATAAAAAACAAGCCTTGCTACTGCCAAAAATCAAAATTTAATACCTTTGGCAGATCCAAAAGATAGTTTTATGATAGAAAATCACCTAGGTAGAATAGCCGGTGAGCTAAATTTACCAAACCGCCAAGTATTAAACACATTCAAGCTTCTAGAAGAGGGCGCTACAATTCCATTTATTGCCCGATACAGAAAAGAGGCTACGGGATCGCTCGATGAAGTACAGATTGAATCCATTCAAAAATCTATTAGCAAATACAAAGACCTAGATAAGAGAAAAGAAAGCATACTCAAATCAATTGAAGAACAGGGTAAGCTAAGTGAGACACTCCAAAAAAGTATTGAAAATTGCTTTGACCCGCTTCAACTTGAAGACATCTACCTGCCCTACAAAAGAAAGCGAAAAACGAAGGGCTCTGTTGCAAAAGAAAAAGGTTTAGAGCCGCTTGCTCAAACATTATATCTCCAAAGACACGATGATATTGAAAAGCTTGCAGAAAAATACATCACAGATGAAGTAAAGGATATTGAAGAAGCTTTAGAAGGTGCAAGGCATATTATTTCCGAATGGATCAACGAAGATCAAGAAGTGCGTAATAAAGTCCGTTTTGCCTTTGAAAAACATGCTACAGTGAAATCTAAAGTAGCTCGGGGCAAAGAAGATGCTGGAGCAAAGTATAGAGATTATTTTGACTTTGAAGAGCGACTCAATAAAATACCTTCCCATAGACTTTTAGCAATCCGAAGAGGAGAAGAAGAAGGATTTCTTCGTGTGATCATTGCACCAGATGAAGAACAAACCATCAATAAGGTTGAACGATTCGTATGCAGAGAGAATACACAAGCTGCCGACGAAGTCTTTGAGGCACTTGAAGATGCATACAAGCGTTTACTTAGCCCAAGTATAGAAACAGAGTTCAGAAACCTATCCAAGGGGAAAGCAGACGATGAAGCCATTGATGTATTTACGGAAAACCTTCGCCAATTGCTACTCTCCGCGCCTTTAGGACAAAAAAGTGTTTTAGGTCTAGATCCAGGTTTTAGAACTGGCTGTAAACTAGTAGTATTATCTAGTAATGGAGATCTTCTAGA
>JBELIG010000196.1:0-6351 GCA_042091035.1 Sphingobacteriales bacterium
TTTCGGGGCGTGGCGCAGTCCGGTTAGCGCACCTGGTTTGGGACCAGGGGGTCGCAGGTTCGAATCCTGCCGCCCCGACCAAGAGGTTTGTTCTTTGAGCAAACCTCTTTTTTATTTGATATAGCTTTATTTACCAATATTCTTCTTAAGTTATAGATGCAAAATTTTGACTGTCAAAATTTCAAATTCACTTATGAAGCTTCATGTTATCCCGCACCGATATGAATACCATGTACCTTTTCAGATATCGAGAGAAAAACGAACCCACCAAGAGGCTCTGCTTATAGGTTTAGAATATGAAGGAATCATAGGCTGGGGTGAGCTTACCTCAAATGCTTACTATGGAGTTTCTTGCAGTGTAGCTCAAAAACAAATCCTGGAACAAAGGTCCCTGATTCAGGATCTTATTCCTGACCATCCACAAAGCCTCTATCCAAGGTGGCAATCATTGTTTGGACAAAATTCATTTATTCGTTGTGCATTGGATGAAGCTAGTTGGGATCTTTATGGAAAGATTAATGAAAAATCCACTTCAGCTTTACTTGGACTTGGAGCTACCACCAAATTAACTTCATGCTTCACGTTGGGTATTGGCAATACTGCTAAGGTGTTAGAAGGTGTTATTAAGAACCCTTGGCCAATTTATAAAATTAAGATGGGAGCTTTGGTCAATGTTGATCTTTTAGAAGAACTTAGAGAGCTTACCAATGCTAAGATATATATAGATGCAAATGCTGCTTGGTCGCTTGCTGACGCTATACAGATGATTCCCAAGATTATTCAGCGAGGAGTAAGTCTTATAGAGCAACCGCTTGCTGTAGAGAATAATACTAGCATGAAAGATCTTAAAGGTCGTTTTGAAATTCCTTTTATTGCTGATGAAAGCTTTAATGATGCATCAGACTTGTCTTTATGCGTAGCTAATTTTGATGGAATTAATGTGAAATTACAAAAGGCAGGAGGTATAAGTCCTGCAAAAGATATTATCGATAAAGCTAAAAGGCAAGGGCTTAAAATAATGCTTGGTTGTATGACTGAATCCTCTGTTGGTTTGTCTGCCGCATCTCAGTTGGTTAGCCTTGCAGATTTCATAGATTTAGATTCGATGCTCCTGATAAAAAATGATCCCGCAAGTGGATTGAAACTCGAATCCAACAGAATTACGTTATCCCAATTAAATGGGAATGGTGTTTATGTAGATTTTTAATTCCGCTTAAATATGTAATACCGATTGTATGGTATATATTTATATGTAATCAATTCGAAAAAATAAACTCTTACTGATGTTGAATATTGTAATAAGTCTTGTTTTCGTATATCTACTGTATAGCTTATTTGCTACTATTGTAATGGAAATTATAGCTTCTGTATTTGCATTAAGAGCAAATAATTTAAAGCGAGCATTACGGACGATGCTTACCAATGGGGAGCAAAATTATTTTGACGATATCATGGAGCAAGACTCTCTATTTAAGCAGTTATCAGGTAAGCTATCTGGCAAGAGAACACCTCCATCCTACTTGAATCCAAAGAATTTTAGCTTGATGATGTTGAATGTTCTCGAAAAGTCTTCTAATGGGCTTTCCTTAGTAGAAGATCAGATTGAGACATTACCCAATGGTGAAATGAAGGATGTCTTGAAAATGTACTTCAGCGAGGCTGAGTCTAATATTGATCGATTCAAATTAAACTTAGAGGGGTGGTTCAATGATATTATGGATAGAGCATCTGGTTGGTTTAAGCGAAGAATCCAAGTCATTCTTATAGTTGTAGGCTTTTTTATAGCTGTGGCTTTTAATGTAGACACTTTGGCTATATTTAGTCAGCTCAAAAACAGTGAAGTAGCTAGTAAGGTAGCAGAGAATGCTGCACTTTTTATTGAGAGCGAAGAGGTTTTAGCGCAAATTGGTAACAATGGAGTGATATCTGAAATATCTAAATTAAATGATCTTTCCCTAGGCTTAGGTTGGGATGGGTATTTTGTGGAAGGAGAGTCTTTAGGTCTGAAATTGTTTTTAAGTATGTTGGGTTGGTTAATCACTGCTTTGGCCATATCACTAGGCGCTCCTTTCTGGTTTGATTTACTAACTAAATTGGTGAATATTAGAGGTACTGGTCAAACCAAAGAGATTGTTATAAATAATGAAATTCAGGGTGCTTCTTACTCAGGTAGTAAGGAAAAGAAATCACTATCAATTGAAGGATAATGAAAATCAGACTTTTAAAGGATGCTTATCTTAGAACTTCTGCAGTAAAGTTGGAGCAAAAGCCTTTCGGGGTAGTATTCAAAGGGACAGTTATTGATGTACTTGAGGAGGCTGTTGTTGGTACTTCTCTAAAAGGTAATCCTATTTGGTATGCAGACAGGAGAGGTTGGTTTATATGGTCAGGTGCTGCGGAGGTGATTGAAAAGGAGGTTTCCTTGAGTTACTTGCCTATAGAAGATACTGCCAATATTAAATATTTGAGTGAAAAATCCTTGGAGTGGTATAACAATCATAAAGGATTAAATTGGGCTATTATTCGTGAGCGAATTGTAGATAAAATTTGGCAAAAGAAAGATTTAACAGGAAGGGGAGTGCGTATTGCTATCCTTGACTCTGGTATAGATGTGATGCATCCTGACTTAGATCCATGCATTCAGGCCTATGGTAATTTTAGCGTGAGCAATTTTGCAACGAAGAAAGATATATTGGGCTCAGGAACAAGAATGGCATCTATTATTGCAGCTCAAGGAAGATTTAAGGTGACTGGAGTTGCACCCAGTGCCCAGCTTTATGTTGCTAAAGTAATGAATTTCGATCATCAGATCGATCCAGATTCTTTAATCTCTGCTTTGAAATGGTCCTACCAGTTGAAAGCTGATATTGTGCTTATCGGTCCAAATCTTCATAAAGATGCATTTACATCGGCACAGTTGGACGAAATGAAGCAACTGGTGTCCACATTCTCAAGTCTCGGAACGGTGTTTGTAAGCCCATCTGGAAACATACTGACTGAAGTAGATGAGCCAAGTATATTCAAGACTTTTAAGGATGTTATCATAGTAGGATCGCACACATTTGATAACACAATTCAATCCTTTACTTATTATGGTAAGGAAGTAGATACTTTTGCTCCTGGCGAACGCCTGTTGTGTGCTAAGCAGAATGGAGAAACAGGTTTTCTTAGTGGAACAAAAGCTTCTGCAGCGTTTATCACAGGAGTACTTGCGCTAATGATTCAATTTGCGAAAGAATCTGACCTTAAGCTTGAAACTATTGAGTGGAAAAAGTTAGTAAAGGAGTGTGGTATAGCCGTAAAAGAGAGTAATAGTGAAATAAGCTCCACCAAACGCATTTTTTCAAGTGAAAAGTTATTGCAATTGGTAGAGCGAAAATTAAAAGAGAAAAATCTATTAAAGCGAGGCTCCTAATCCCTAATTGTCCTAGATAGAGTCTGAAGTCGCTGAGCTTGTTCGTCAAATGGTTTTTTTTCCAAAATCTTCTCTACAAGCTTTGAGCACTCTTGCCTGTTTCCAATTAAAAAATTGGCTTTAGCAATTGTTTTCATCGAAGGTATATCTCGAATCTGCCTTTTTGCAATGTTTTCAATACTCTTCTCAAGATCTGATTTGATCTCTTCGGCATTTGGCTCGTGTTCAATTTGACGAATTAATTTTTTAATAGATGATAGTTCAGACTGAACACCATTTAGCATCACTATTGGATATGCAATTAGTAATATTGGAATAATAAAAATCAAAGGATGCGTCTTTCGGGCATGAGCTTGTTTATTCTTCTTCCGGATATATAAAACTGACAGGAATATTGACAGTACAATACCAATTAGAAGTATCACAAGTTCATGTAAATATAAACTTGACATTTGTAATGTTTGAATAGGATAAAAAAATAAAATTATTATAAATATATAATATAAATAACAATCTGTAGTCTTCTTTTTTATTCCAATCCTTTAAACCATACTAGACTCTTAGTTTTTCTTTATAATTTACAGGAAAAGATTCTATGATTATGAGATTAATATTAGCATTGAGCCTTACCATATTTATATTTTCTTGTGAAACTTCTGAGCAAAAGCCAATGCAGGTCACGCAAGAGAAGCCCAATTACGATCCTAGTTTAGATTTCGAGGCTATAAAAGCTGTTATGGCAATGCAGGAAGAAGCATGGTCTAAGGGGGACTTAGAAAAATTTATGCAAGGTTATTTAGAAAATGAAACATTGACATTTATTGGTTCTAGAGGTCTCTCATACGGTTGGAATACAACCCTTGAGAATTATAGAAAGGGTTATCCCGATCGCGCTGCGATGGGGACTTTAAGCTTTGAAGTGCTTGAATTGAAGTCCCTGTCCCCCGAATATTGCTATATGATTGGGCAATATAAATTAGTTCGAGCGGCAGAGGATCTAAGTGGGTATTTTACACTCCTTTGGCAGAAAGTTGATGGAGATTGGAAGGTTATTGCAGATCAAACTTGTGGTTAATTATGAATGAACTGATTCAAAAATCTAGAATTCTAATTTACAAGGATGGTGCGCACTTAGAACAGGAAGATCTACTTGCTGTTGAGGCACCACTTGAAGTTGAAATTCGGTATTGGGACGCTGACAGGCCCATCAAGAAAGATTTAGTTTTGTTGATGCGAAGCCCCGGCAATGACGAATATCTTGTTCGTGGCTTCTTACTATCAGAGGGTATCATATCAAGTGCTCAGGATATTGAGCGTATACAATTGGTGGACAATAGACATCGATCGGAGGAAAAAGCAGATAAGGCTGTGGTTTTTATATCCAAACTTATTCAAATAGATTCGGGAAGACTCAATAGGAATTTTATATCCAGTTCGAGTTGTGGTTTTTGTGGAAAGGATAGTATGGAGTCCTTAAACGAATCTTGTTTTATATTGCCGAATTCAGGATTTGAATTGCCAGTTGATAAAATACTGAAACTGAGGGATACCTTAGATGAGGCTCAGCGTTCCTTCGATGCCACAGGAGGTGTTCATGGGGTAGGAGTTATCAATAGGATGGGAGCAATAGAATATATTCAAGAAGATGTAGGACGACACAATGCCTTAGACAAGGTTATTGGAATGATAGCTAAAGATTTGCAACCACCTTATTTTTCTCATGGATTGATATTCAGTGGAAGGACCAGCTATGAGATGGTACACAAGGCTTTGATGTTAGGTTTTCCTTTTGTTGTTTCAATAGGAGCACCAACGTCTTTGGCAGTGGATTTTGCAGATGAAAACGATATGACACTGATTTGCTTTTTGAAAGAAAAGCGAATGAATATTTACTCAGGAGACCAAAGGATTGTATTTTAAGCCCATAAAAGAAAAAGTGCTGCGATGGACGATGAAAATAAAGATTTAGATCAGAAAAATAAAGACCTGGACAAAAATGCCATGGCTGTTCCTCCAGAAAAATTTACTGGAATACACTTGAATCAACCCAAACAGAATTCAGTTGGTTTCCCAGCATTAGCATCTGCTATGGGTCATGCTTTTAAGTATATGAGCCCAGTCCCCGCTGTGAAGACCATGTTTCGAGTGAATCAGAAAGGAGGTTTTGATTGCCCTGGTTGTGCATGGCCAGATCCAGACGATGATCGTTCTCCATTTGGAGAATATTGTGAGAATGGTATGAAAGCTATCGCAGAAGAGGCGACCAATAAGTCAATAGATCGCTTTTTCTTTGAAAAGAATTCTGTGCGAAAAATGTCTGAATGGTCTGATTTTGAGATTGGGAAAAAAGGTCGTCTCAAAGAGCCTATGGTCATCTTTGAGGATGAAACGCACTATTCACCAATATCATGGAATGAGGCATTCAACTTAATTGCAGAGGAATTGAATGGACTTGATAGTCCAAATGAAGCTTTGTTTTATACTTCTGGACGAACATCGAATGAAGCAGCCTTTCTTTATCAATTATTCGCTCGAGAATATGGAACCAATAACCTTCCAGATTGCTCAAATATGTGCCATGAAAGTTCTGGCCAAGGCTTGAGTCAAACCCTTGGTATAGGGAAGGGCTCTGTAACTTTAGAAGATCTTCATAAATCAGAGCTAATTATGGTAATCGGGCAAAATCCAGGGACAAACCACCCAAGGATGCTTTCTGCCTTAGAAAAATGTAAAGAAAATGGCGGGCATGTCATTTCAATAAATCCATTGCCAGAGGCAGGATTGATTAAGTTTACTAATCCCCAACGTCCTTTAAAGATGATCAGTGGGGGATCAGAACTTTGTGATTTACATTTACCAATAAGAATAAATCAAGACATATCCTTATTCAAAGCGCTAATGGCTTTGATGTGGGAAGCAGAAAATAAAAATCCAGG
>JBELIG010000197.1:0-6249 GCA_042091035.1 Sphingobacteriales bacterium
CGCTTTTATACCGTATTTCGTTCGTTTTGAAAGCATGCATAAATATAGGTAAATGTCTTGAATAAGGAATCTGTAAAAAAGAAACAAAGTTCAGCGATAATATATCAGCATTATTTTTGTCCCTTTGAACTGCTATTCCTTAATAATCTTATGTTCTATAATTCCATCTTCAGTATAAACCTCAAAGATATAACAACCGCTGACTAAGAAATCGATATCTACAGAATCAAAGCCTCCCTTTTGCTCTAAAACCTGCCTACCATCCATCCTGAACACTTTTAGCAAGTAGATCTCAGAGGATGAAGAAATATTTAGTCTATCATGGACTGGATTAGGATATATTGTACATTCAGGAGTACCTAAAGTCTTTACATTCGATACCTCATCATCATAATAGAATGTCGATTCGCTATAAAAATCCATTGAAAAGAATCCGTTGAACTGAGCAAAGGTCTCCTTGATCAGAAAGCCATCTGAATCATATTCAAAGTTTGTCACTTGAAAAGGCTGAGGACCAAGGCCTACAGATACCTTTGATATATTGTCTTCCATATTATAATCAAAGTTGATACCTGTAACATTACCTGATGCCAAAAATATAATGATCTGCGATAACTTATCATCCGTGTATGTATAGTCTGCATTCTGCTGCGCATAACTTCCCTGTTCATCCAGAAAGTCATAAGTGTTCGACACAAGCAAATCACCATCATACTCAAATTCATAGTACTCCAATAAAGCATATGCTGAACTTGGATCATCCGAAAACCCATACCGACTAAAGGTCAGGATTCCTGAATGAGAGGGGCTGTAATTAAAAGTATCCGCCTGTATTATCAGATCCCCTTGTTCAGGAAGAAAGACCGTTTCAGTAATTTTTTGTCCTGCAGCATTGTAGCTTATTGCAGTACTATCTTCAATAAACCAAGCCCCACCAAAATTTTCTTCCCTGACAATAGTAGAAACTTGATCGTCGCCAGTATACCCATATCTAAAACGCTCCTCTTCTCCTTCAAAGACTTGTTCAACAATCAAACCATTACTGATAGTATTATTAATTGATTCTATTGGATCAGAGCCAGGGGCATCCAACAAAGAATAAACTTCTATAGTCTGCGCCTGAACAAAAGGCTGTTTTTCATAATCAACATAGTAGCTTAATGTACCATCCAAGAGAGCGAATATAGGCCTCATCTCCTCCAGCTTATCAGTAGATGCATCATAAGTTAGAATAGCGGAATCGGAAAACACAAGTTCTAGATCTGCTCCTATCTCTTCTACTTCCAATAAAGTAAATACAGCTGAGCTAAGATGTTTTTGAGCAAAGCCACTGAAAGACACGAAGAGAAATACTAAGAGCGTCAAATAATGATTCATTGTTTAATATTAGTCACATAATACCCTATTAACAAGACCACTATGTCAATAATTCCTAAGAAAAAAACAAAGAAAAAACCACCCCATTTTAAAGCGTGGATTGTGAGGATACTTGATGCATAACTATCAGTTGATACTTTCTATGGACAGGTCTTCATGATTTCGATTCCAATCATTTCAGAAAGTGAATGCAGCTAAATCAAAGTTAAGTATAGAATGAAGATCAAGAAAACTCCGCTTAGACATATAAGCATATGATCTAAACTAAGCCCATAAGATTGAAAGATGTGCTATGAAGGGGAAGACTAACAGACTTAACCAAACCCACCTAACAGCATACAAATCAGAGTATTAAATAAAAAAAGCCTTGCATAATTTAATGCAAGGCTTTATTCTTGTGGTCCCACATGGGCTCGAACCATGGACCCCCTGATTATGAGTCAGGTGCTCTAACCAGCTGAGCTATAGGACCTGCTTGATGCAAATATGAATGATTAATTCTATATTCGCAAACAAAAGCTCGGCAAAAATAAAGGAATTAAAGTGTTTTCCAAAAATCGGATTTACTTTTTTTAAAAAAATATCGAGCCAACCAATTGAACAAAATATAAGTCATTTTTATTGGGTTAATTATATAACTGTTTTAAATCGATCATTCTTTATATTTGTTATTCGTAAACCCATTTAATTTTTCAAAAAGAAGTCTAAATCATGAGAGTTCTCCTTTTTATATTTTTAAGTCTTGGCCTGGTGGCCTGTTCCGAAAACAATAGCCAAGGAGCTAATAATACATCATCTTCATCATCAGGAACATCAGAGTCAGCAAGACCATCTGGACCTGTAATTGAATCTGGTACAACCAATGGCCCTATGAAAATAGATGTTACCGTTGCCGGCAAAATAGGAGGATCTGCCTATTTAATTGGAATGTATACCGATCAGAATTATCGTGTTGATTCTGTAGGCATTAGCCAAGCTGGAACGTTTACATTTGAACGTGAAGAAGGAATACCTCCAGGTCTATATTTTGTAATCTTCCCAGACAATAGAAACTTTCAATTGTTGATTGATGAAGACCAGCAGTTTTCTGTAAGCACACAAAATAATAATCTTGGTGCTGTTCAGGTAAAGGGATGTTTAGAATCAGAGCTGTTCTACCAGGTTAAATTACTTGAAGCTCCATTGAACAATGCTCTTGCTGGAGTAGATAACCAATTAAGAGGATTAAAACCAGGAGACAATAATTATGACAATCTCAAAAGTCAAAAAGATCGCCTAATCAAAGAGAAGGCTGATAAATTAAATGAGATTTATAGTAAGTATCCGAATAATCTATTCACCAAGTTTAAGAACGGCGGTAAGAACCCAACTATAGATTATACCTATGATGAATCAGGGGAGATTGATATGATTAAGTACTTGTGGGAGTTTAGAAATGCTTACTGGGACGATATTGATTTCAATGATGCACGCTTACTAAGAACACCAGTTATACAAAATAAGCTGAAGCAATACATAGACAAGTATACTATCCAACATCCAGATTCATTGAAGATTTCAATAGACTTTTTAATGAACAATGTTGCAAACTCTCCAGAGTTTTATAAATACTTTGCAAATTGGATTGCCCTAAATTTCGAGCCTACAGAAACGAAGTTGATGGATTCTCAAGCGATCTATGTGCATATGGTAAAAAACTACTTCACAACAGAAAAGGCCGTTTGGTCTTCTCCGGCTGAATTGCAAGGACTCAATCAGCGTGCTACAGAAATGGAACTTAGTCTTGTAGGACTCAAGGCCCCAGATGTAGTTTCAACAAATCCAAGAGGACAGCAAAAGTCTATCTATGAAATGAAGCAAGACTATATAGTTGTTTATATGTATAATCCCGATTGTGAGCACTGCCAGGAAGAAACACCAAAACTTAAGGCATTCTATGATAGCTGGAAAAGAAACGGACTTGGAGTTTTTGCTATCGCCATTGACACAGACGACGCAAAATGGAATGAGTACATCAACAAAGTAGGAATTCAAGAATGGGTAAACGTACATGACCCTACCAACAAATCTATTTACGGAAAGTACTTCGTAGATGTAACACCAGAACTATACCTCCTAAATCCAGATCGTAAGATCATTGGAAAAAACCTTAAAACACATCAGGTCATTGAGATGATCGAAAAAGATAAAAACCAGAGATAATGACAATCAATTCAATAAAAACAAGCCTCACGCTTCTCTTTCTAGGTTTTACGATCTGTGCTCAAGCGCAGCTCCAGTTTGGGTTTAGAGCAGGGCTGAATTCATCTACTATTAGCAGCGAGTCTGAACTAGACCCTGTACTAGGTACTGAACTGGAAACATTTTCCACATCCAATGGCTTCCATCTAGGAATGGCCTTTGGTTATGAACTAAATGATTTCGTAGGAGTACGAGGTGAGTTCCTATACAACCAAAAAGGATATGCTTACTTATTCGAAGGACCTGCATACCAGTACTTCACTTCTAATAGCGGAAATAGGATTCTAACTACTGGTACCAAAAGAATGGCTGTAAGGAATTCGAATGCCTATATTGATATTCCAGTTTCCTTTTATGTTCGTCCAATCAAAAAGCTTGAATTTTCCTTTGGAGCAGGAATAGGCTTTTTAGTTTCCTCTTTAGGAAATGGAGCACTTGAGTATAATGATATTGTTGGAAACATCGCGGATCAAAGCTGGGACCTAAACTATAACTATTCCCGAGATGAAGCTGGAGAAATTATAACCCTGCAAGAAGGAACGATAAACATCAATGGACAATTCGTTAACCAAAATGCCGCTACTGGCGCGTATTACGATTATGACGAATTGGATGGCAAGTTTTTCAACACGGTAAACATTAACCTTCACGGTTCAGTTTGTTTATTCCTGAATAGTTCTGTCTTTCTCTCTGCTCGTTATTTCTACGGATTGAGTGATATCACAAATGACTTCTATTCGGTTAAAAAATCAGTACTGGATAGTGATTCAAATCCAATTCCAAACCCACAGGATAACCGATCCTTATCCACCCAGTTTTCACTTGGATTTTATTTCTAAAAAAAGGAGCTCAATGAGCTCCTTTTTTTATTATAGCCTCCAAATTGTGTTGCTAGTTAATCCAAAAAATTACAATTGATAGTCAAAACAATAAATATAGATAATTATATATAAAATAATTATCTATATTTATGCAGATATAAATGGACACAAATACCTAATAAACGATTAAACTAAATGAAGAACAGGTTCGCCTTACTGCTCTTTCTTGGTCTCGCTGGAATCTACCTGATCACCTGCCTTATAGCACCAAAAGATATCTTCGCCGTGGAACAGGATATCATCCTCAATGCTGACACTGAAAAATTATTTAACCAGGTCAACAATCTAGAAACTTGGCCGTCCTGGAATGACTGGTTGATAGATGCCGATGAAGATGCGCTAACATTTTCAAGAAATATTGTAGGCAAAGGTGCACTACTTCAATTCGATCTTGTAACGGGAAAGGGTGAACTAGAAATCATCAAGAGTGAACGAAGCCGCTTGGTTCAAACCAGAACATTTTTCAAAAATTGGTCTGGAACAGTTCATTCTAAATACACCTTTGAATCGTTGGGACAGAATAGAACCCGCGTAAAATTAAAAGTAAACAATTCCGAAAATACCAATTTCTTAGTTCGAGGAATCCTCTATCTAAACAAGGCCAAACAAAATATTGAGCAAAACACACTCGCGGCACTCAAGAACCTTGAATCTGAAAGTAACAAATGACAAGATTTACCTTAAATTTTACTATTCTTTGGCAAAACTAAAACCTAAAAGCCAAGCACTTATATTTATATTTGACTATAATATAAAATTGGTTTAAAAATCCAGTTTTATGCGTCACTATAGTTAAAGAAATATACTATGTCCACAAAGAAGATCATAATTGGTCTAACATTACTTTTCACACTTGAATACCTTCTACTTTGCTTGATTGCTCAGACAGAGCAAGAAGATTATTTCATATTACCTTTCTCTGGAGACAACTTCAGCTCAGTATATTTGCAAGAAAATCTAGAGATGCAGACCAGAGACTCTAAAACTTTAAGTTTTGAGTATTTATCAGATAACGAATCTAAAAAAATGCCCTTTAAGATCAAGCTAAATACTAGCCATTCCACTTACGAGGTAAGCATTGAGCCATCGAATAAAAGTCTTGCCTTTAACAGCCTGCGTAGTAGCACTACTCCTTTTTTCAGCGGAGGTTTATATCTGCTTAGCAATAAAAAAGAAAGTGAACAAAAGCTTATCAAGAAAACCTTTGACAAAATTGCTGGTCAATAAGTTAAGAATACACCAAGTAGCACTATTTTAGCATCTATTCTTTAGTTTAGCCTTATTTCATATTGTTTATCTTTGTGAAAAATATATAGAATGATAATCAGAACCCTTTATATATCTGTACTTGCCTTACTGCTTTTTTCATGTGGAAAAGACACCAGTGAAGTAATTGGCAACGGTACATCTACTAGTCCAAACAAATCTAAAACCATTGATAAAGAACTTGCTAAGGGTCCATTGAGTAAGATCTATATCATTGCAGATGATGCAGCTTGGGATACTGCTATGACAGATACGGTCATCTACTACTTTCAGTCGGCCTTCCCTATCCTGCCATCTCCAGAACCATTGTATGACCTGATGCGGTACAGCACCCAAAAGATCAAGAACAAAAAGGAGCGTCGTGAATTAAGAACCTATTTATTGATTGCAGATCTGAGCGATAAAGAATCACCAGCTACCAAGATGGCGCTGAAAGATATTGGTCCAGAAAAAGCAAAGGCTATCGAAGCTAGTGGCACCTACA
>JBELIG010000198.1:0-6174 GCA_042091035.1 Sphingobacteriales bacterium
CGATAAGCATAAATTCCTTATCGAATTTTTTATATACGGAGTGTATGGAATCTCTGGTTGTACCTGCGATGTCTGTAACTATATTTCTTTCATCTCCCAATAGTGAATTGGTGAAAGATGATTTTCCCACATTAGGCTGTCCTACTATTGCAAATTTTGGAATGTCAGTCTGTTCTTCATCTTCTTCATCCATGTTTTCTACTACAGCATCTAGAAGTTCACCGGTACCACTACCTGTAATAGAAGATAAGAAAAATGTATTCTCGAAGCCTAGTGACCAAAATTCATTCGCTTCAAGCAAACGAGCATTGTTATCGACTTTGTTTACGGCAAGGTAGACTGGTTTATCACCTTTACGCAGCATATTGGCTACGTCTTCATCAAGATCTGTGATGCCAGTTGTACAATCAACCATAAAAACGATAATAGAAGCTTCGTCAATAGCAATTTCTACTTGCGAACGAATAGCCTTTTCAAATATATCGTCAGATCCTTGAACAAAGCCTCCTGTATCTACTACAGTGAAGGTTTTTCCGTTCCAGTATGAACTACCATACTGGCGATCTCTAGTAACACCACTGAGGTCATCAATGATGGCTTGTCTCTGTCCTATCAAACGATTAAATAGCGTTGATTTCCCCACATTCGGTCTTCCTACCACTGCAACAAGATTGCCCATAAGTCATTTTTATTTATAAAGTGCAAAGAAACGGATTCCTTGCTGAAAAAAGTCATTAATAAAAGATAAACAATAAAAATATCAGTTCTTAATCCTGATAACCAAAGTTTTTAAGCAATTGGTCATTATCTCGCCATCCATCTTTGACCTTTATATGCATTTCAAGGAATACTTTTGTTTGTAAAAATGCCTCAATGGATTTACGTGCTTCTGTACCTAATTTCTTGATTCGCTCACCTTTGTGTCCTATCAAAATAGGTTTTTGAGATTTTCGGTCTACATATATCAATGTGGAGATTCTGATAAGGTCTTCTCCTGCATTTGTTTTTGTCTCTTTATAGGATTCGATTCCTATCTCAACTGAATATGGAATCTCTTGTTTGTATTGCTCTAAGATTTTTTCTCGAATGATTTCGCTAACAAAAAATCGTTCGGGTTTATCCGTTAATTGGTCTTTTGGATAATAAGCTGGCCCTTCTGGAAGTATGTCAGTAATGGTAGACAATAGTACATCCGTATTTGTGCTGTTAAGTGCTGAAATTGCTATAACATGTTCGGCTCCCGTCCTTTCTTTCCAATAGGTTTTTGCTTCTTCAATCTCCCCTTCTTTCATTAGATCCATCTTGTTCAAAACAATAATCTTAGGGACGGGTTGTTTTTTTACCACTTCAATAAAAGCGTCTTCCTCTTCATACTTATCTTTAAGGTCAATTACGAGAAGGATGAGGTCTGCATCGTCAAAGGAACTGTATATGAATTTGTTCATTGCCTTTTGCATTCCGTAGTTTGGATCTTTTATGTGTCCTGGTGTATCAGAAAATACAAATTGAAAGTCCTCTCCACTCAAGATTCCAATAATTCTATGTCTTGTGGTTTGAGGTTTACTCGTTATAATGGACATACGTTCACCAACCAAAGCATTCATTAATGTTGATTTACCTGCGTTTGGTCTTCCCAAAATATTTACAAATCCCGATTTATGCATAAATTACTTTTGTTCGATCCATTTTGGTTTATTATCCAAAAGGGATTGAAGATGTTCCATAAAAGTTAAAGGTTTGAATTTTCTCCAGTTAACGGAATAGGTGTCTGGAAATATGAAAGCGTGCGTGTCGATATTCGTTTCCTTCAGTTCCTCATACACATGATTTCTCACATTCAGCAAGCATAACCAGCCGAATTCCTCCCCAACATCCTGAGCCCACTCCTCGAAATAGCAATCATCTGAAGCATGGAAATTCAAAACATTTTCACAAATAAGCACAAATTTAATAATTCCTTCATTAATAAGGTGATCTGCTATTTCTCTTTTCAAAAACATCACATCATTTTCTATAGCATCATTCCATTCACCAATTAATTCTATGATAGCAAAACCTTTATCGTAGTCTGTGAAAAGTATTTTTAGATAAAGTGTTTCAGAGCCAAAGGAGTCCCATTGGGGATGGATATAATAGTTATATACTTTCTGTGAAAATTCAAATTCACTATATTCTTTCTTGAAGTAGGGAGACTTAGAATCGTTCTCTACCTTGTAGTAATCCCTCCAACGAAAAAAAGGCTCTATGTCGTGCATTTTTTTTATGCAAAAATAAGCGATATTTTGGCTCGATGTTGTTTCAAATGTCACAGAACTGAAAAAGAAATGCAAAAAGTAATCTTTACTGGTCCAGAATCTTCCGGGAAAACCACCATGTCTAAGTGGTATGCTGAACAGGTTGATGGTATATATGTACCAGAGTTTGCAAGGATGTATTTTCAAGCTGGTAATGAAAATTATGATCTAAACGATCTTCAGAAGATTGGTAGGGGACAATTAGCTCTACTTGAGTCTGCTGATCAGTTTGAGCGTCAGGCAGTTTGTGATACTGGTATGCTTGTTATAAAAATTTGGGCAGAGCTAAAGTTTGGTGCTCAGCTTGAGTTCGTAGACAATTCAATTGTTCAGGACAATTTGGCTCTATATATATTATGCAAACCGGATATTCCTTGGGAGCCAGATCCCTTGAGAGAGGATGAGCATAGTCGTCATGAATTATTTGAACACTATAAAATGCTACTAAATAAGTATCAGTTGAGGTATCAGGTGCTAGAGGGCTCATTGGAGGAACGAAAGAAATTTCTTTTGGGCTTAAATTTACCTGAATAGGACATTAAGACTTCGATTTTTGTTTTACATTTGTGCAATTCATTTGGGGTGCCTGCTGATTAGGCTGAGATTATACCCATAGAACCTGCC
Source organism: Sphingobacteriales bacterium (assembly GCA_042091035.1). Taxonomy (GTDB): domain Bacteria; phylum Bacteroidota; class Bacteroidia; order Chitinophagales; family Saprospiraceae; genus AM-2324. The sequence continues at coordinate 2,919 of JBELIG010000198.1, forward strand.
CAGGTAATTCTGGGAAGGGAAATGCTCGTCTTTGTGCGTGCAGGTTCTATATATTTCTGCAAACTGTGACCGGAGCCCTTCCGGATACGAAAACATTTTTATTATGCGCAAATTATTTTTTACACTTTCTGCATTATTTATGGGTTTAAACCTAACAGTAGGTCAAACTGACATAATAGGTCAGATAACAGACTTGCATGGCGAAGCAGTAGAAGGTGCTACTGTCTATGTATCAGAGATTCAGAAAGGAGCTGTTTCTGATTCTAATGGAAAATACCAGTTGGGTGGTTTCGATACTAATAAAGAGTATCAAGTACGATTTTCTTTTGTAGGTTTTAAGCCAGTTTATAAAACGATCATGTTTACTCGGGCGAATACACGCCTAATGATAAATGCTCAATTTACCGAGAACACATATCAGCTAAAGGATGTGCTTGTATATTCAACCAGAATCAAAGAGGGTTCTCCATTTGCATATACGGATATGAATAAGGAGGAAATTACTGAAAACAACCTCGGTGTTGATGTACCTTACTTACTTCAATGGACTCCCTCAGCGGTAGTGACCTCTGATGCAGGTGCTGGTATCGGATATACGGGGATTCGTATTAGAGGATCTGCACCTACTGCAACCAATGTAACTATAAACGGAATACCGTTAAATGACGCCGAATCTCATGGTACATTTTGGGTAGATCTACCTGATTTTGCATCTTCTGTTCAAGATATTCAGATTCAGCGAGGAGTGGGTACATCTACAAACGGTGCTGGTGCATTTGGGGCTTCTGTTAATTTGAATACGAATACCCTTGAAGAGGACCCTTATGTAAAACTTGGTTCTACAGTTGGATCATTCAACACCTTCAAAACTAATGTACGGGCTGGTACTGGTCTGATGGCTGGCAAGTTTTTACTTGAAGGTCGTATTTCAAAGATCGATTCTGATGGGTATATAGATCGTGCTAGTTCTGATCTTGACTCTTGGTTTGCTTCTGCTGCCTATGTTGGAAAACGTTCTTTACTTCGCTTGAATGCTTTTTCTGGTCATGAGATTACCTACCAAGCATGGAATGGAACAGATCCTTCTTTTGTAGAAGTTGATTCTTTGAGAACATACAACGTTTCTGGTACAGAAAAACCAGGAGAACCTTACGAAAATGAGGTCGATAATTACAGACAAGATCATTATCAGTTGCTATACAACTACAAGCTTAATAAGAATATGGACTTTAATGTTGCGGGACACTACACTCGCGGATTGGGTTATTATGAAAGCTATAAGGCAGAGCGAGAAGTTATCTTGGGTGATTCTCTAGAAGAGCGAGATGCTGTAAGAAGAAAATGGTTAGATAATCATTTCTATGGAGCCACTTACTCTTTGAATTATAGATCAACAGATACTAAATTGAATGTATCTCTTGGTGGTGCTTACAATGAATACTTGGGTCGCCACTTTGGTGAATATACTTGGATACAAGGTGAGCCTATCTTGGATGAGCCTTATAGCCTTTATGATAATGACTCAGAAAAGAGTGACTTCAATGTTTACTTGAAGGCTAATTATGACTTAACGGATAAGTTATCTGTTTTGGGAGAAGCACAAGTTCGAATGTTGAACTATACCTTTGTTGGGATAGACGATAATGGAACAGAAAAAGTAGGTGATGCATCTCTTACATTTTTCAATCCTAAATTTGGATTGTCTTATAAGTTGAGTGATGAACAATCTATATATGGATCCTTTGCAATTGCGAATAGAGAGCCAAACCGCGACGATTATGTGGACAACCCAGTTAATGAACGTCCAACTCATGAGACACTAACAGATTATGAATTTGGATACCGATTTGCAGGAAAGCAATTGGTGTTTAATGCAAATGCATACTACATGGATTACGAGAATCAACTGGTGTCAACAGGTGCTTTGAATTCAGTAGGTGCATATATTCGCACAAATATTCCAGAATCAGTGCGTATGGGTCTTGAGTTGGATGTCCGTGCTACGCTTGCTGATAGGCTGATTGAATTGGGCGCAAATGCTACACTTAGTCAGAATACAATTGGAGATTATACTGCTTTCTTAGATATTTATGATGCAGACTTTAATTGGCTTGGAGTTGAAGAGATGGAGATTACAGGAAAACCTCTTTCTTTTAGTCCTGCTTTGATAGGAGCATTGAATTTAGGCTTCAACCTAATGACTGATTCTGAAGATCAAGATCTTAATGTAGCTTTACTTTCGAAATATGTAGGCAAACAATATATTGACAATATGGGTAATGAAGATGCAAGTCTTCCTGCTTATAACTTTTCAAATATTAGATTGATGTATTCTAAGGAATTTAGCCAAGGTCCAAAGCTTGGAATCAATTTTACCTTGCGAAATATATTTAATCAGAAGTTCTCTTCTAATGCATGGTCTTATGGCTATGTGAATTCGGATAGTGGTTCTGTAGGTTATTCTTTGGGGCTTTACCCTCAGGCTGGCAGAAACTTCTTGCTAGGATTAAGTCTTGAATTTTAAAAAAAAGGGAGCTGAATTTCAGCTCCCTTTTTTTTTAAAAGTTATAATTCAGACCAAATCGGAAAACAATAGGTATAGATAAGGATTGGCTATTATCTAGTACATTGTATAGAACTGAAATCTCTGTGTTTAGAACTCCCCCAACTGAGGTATATCCAAGGCCGAGATAAGCATTGTTTCGGATTTCACGCTCAACAAGGACATCGTTTGTATTTGGGTCAACTGCTAAAAATAGTTGATTGAAGTTATCTCTAAAAACTGGAGTATAATTTGTTATGGATTTTTCATATTCAGCATGTGCAAATATTGCAGGAAGTATTTTATATCTTCCGAATAAGGCAAATGATGTAGAAAATGTATTGCCTCGTTTTATATCATTAGTAAAACTAAATCCATTATAGCCTAGGCCTCTTAAGTGTCTATAGGTTGCAGATATCCTAGGGCCTATGGATAGTTTTTCAGAGACTTTATAACCGACCATTGGTGAGATTCCCATAGCAAATTCACTAATCTGATTGCTTGAACTGAATCCAGGGCTAACCATACCACCGAACCAAAGTTTGTCCAAAAGATCGCCATCTTTATCAAAAGCCTTGTCTACAGAGGATTTCGATTTCTTTTTAGACCGTCCTCGCTGTGCGGAGGTATCTGTGGGTATAAAAGATAGGGTCAAAAAGCTTATTAAAATGATCGTTATTCTCAATTTCATACATCTAAATTTTCATCTAATTT
>JBELIG010000001.1:0-119291 GCA_042091035.1 Sphingobacteriales bacterium
AGAGTTTTTTTTCAGACATAGGACTGTACTTGATAAGTTATTAGCACTAAAATATAATATTGTACTTAATCAACAAGGCTTCTGTGAAACTTAATGCAACCCCTGGTTCACCTGTGCTATCGAGAATCACGCTGATATTATCATCATAAAACAATTCAGTTACCAAATTCAATGAAACATTCTTTATCAATTGAATGTTGATATCTGTTTTCCACAAAACATCTAAATTCTGTGGACGCAGTAAATAATTAGAGAAAAGATCCAAGGATGTATTGATATTCATTTTTTCTTCAAAGAACTTGTTTGAATAAACAATTTTTAGGTTTGACCCCATTTGTCTCAAAGACTGCTCACCTTCCAAATTCCCATGGATATTCAATGCAGCTACAGAAGGATCATTTACATAAATTAGTTTATAAGAAACGGGCGAGTAAAAGAGCGATAAATTCGCATTAGGCTTATAATCGATACCTGGAGAAAAGCTGGCCGTAACAGGGGATAGGAATTTTGCAATAAGATTTTTTTCTCCGCTTCTGTTTCTCAAAACATTGCCCTCATAAGTATTCAATAAAAGAGTTTGAGTCTGTAATTCTGCAGCCACAAACAGTTTTTCATTCTTCCCTTTAAATCCAAACTTTGAATTGAAACGAAAAACATCCAAGTTTTTAATAAATAGTGTATCTGCAAGTCCCACTTTCTGTGCTGAAAGCTGAAGACTTATATTGTTCTCCCAACTAATATTGTCCCGATTGTAGTTCGCAAACCAATTACTCAAACCACCAAGTCCAATTCTATTGTTACCAGCACCAGGCTTAGGATTAACTTGTAATAATTGTGCAAAATCAAATCCTATACCACCACCTAATTTCCAGTCAGATGTTTTCTCCACAAGAGAAGTATCAGCTGTAGTCTCTTGTCCACTTGATACAGTAGCAAAAAAAACAAAAAATAAAACGCTAAGACCTAAATATCTCATTACTTATTCTTTAAAAATTAATTAAAAACACATGCAAATATATCCTATATCATTCAGATTCTTACAATCGAATTAATTTATATAATTGACCATTTACTAAAGATTAAACAAAGTATTTAAAGTACTTTTGGAAACCAAAATTAAACATGTGAAAAAGTCATTAATCACAGCTCATATTTATCTTTTTATCGTTGCGCTTATATATGGTGCCAACTATACAATTGCTAAAAGTGTACTCAGCGATGGCTATATGGGACCGAATGGATTTATCTTCTTAAGAGTAATCAGTGGAGCTATATTATTCTTTCTATTTCATAAATTATTTGTGAATGAGAAAGTAGAAAAAAAGGACCTAGGTCTTATCGCTCTTTGTGGCTTGTTTGGTGTTGCCGTAAATCAGTTATGTTTTTTCAATGGTTTAAAATTAACAAGTCCTGTTAATGCTTCCTTGATTATGCTCACTACGCCCATTATGGTGCTAATTGCCTCTTCGCTTTACATAAGAGAAAGAATAACTATTGCGAAGGTTGTTGGAATTATAATAGGAGCAGCGGGTGCAACACTTTTGATACTTGGTACGAATAATAACCCAACGAGTCAAAGTAATATTTGGGGCGACTTGCTCATACTCATCAATGCAAGTTCTTATGCGATCTATTTAGTATTGGTTAAAAAGCTCATGAAGAAATACAATCCAACTACCATAGTGAAGTGGGTCTTTCTTTTTGGGGTTTTTTATGTAAGCCCTTTTGGAATAAAAGAGTTCTTAGCAACAGACCCAAGCAGCTTTCCTCCAAACATTTGGCTTTCGATAGCATTCGTGATATTTGGTACTACTTTCTTGAACTACCTACTGAATGCCAAAGCATTAACCATTGTAAATCCGTCTGTTGTTTCTGCCTATATTTACTTGCAGCCACTAATCGCTACTATAATCGCTATTTTGTTTTCCGGCTTCAAACTTGACAGAGTCACTATCTATTCTGGATTACTTATTGCTATTGGTTTATATATAAGTGCATTTTACAAAAAATTAAAATAGGGTACTTATGAAGTAGTTAAAGTTCATTTTATCATAAAAAAAATATATATAATACTACAAACCAATAAAGTGCATTATGCGAATAAAAAAAACGCATTCCATTTTTTATTCTACAATACAATTAAGTATTAAAATTATATTTTAGCCAAGATGCCAAATTGATGTTTTTTATGTAAATTAAATTGCATAAATATGAAATTGGCAAAATTAAAGTTTAAAAAAACCCTAAACTCATTGTATTAATTAAAACTTTAATTAACCAAATTTAAGCTGTATCTCAAAACCCCCTTTCATGAAGCTAAGACATTCTGATAGTAAGAATCTTATGTTCATATATAACCTTCTTCAAGGTTGTGAACTTACCGATCTGCACTTCCTCGAACACCTTTGTTTGGAGGAATATATTGAACTGATAGAAATCAACTGGAATCACAACTCCTTTTCAACCGCTGATATCGTAATAAATACTGCCCTGGCTAAGTTTCCAGAGAATGTAGATCTAATCGATAAAAAGATCCAAAATCATATTTATGAGCAGGATTATGAATCTGCTTATTTATTTCTCCAGCATTATGCATCTGATATTTTAAAACCATTTGATACATCTGTTCTAGAGGTAGAAATACTCTATCATATGAATAAGCTTGAAGAAGCAGATCGTCTATTGGACAAAATTGAATTCGCATCTGAAGAACAAGAAAGTACAATTCTTTACTACAAAGGTCTGCTTGCACAGAAAGCTTCCAATCCTTTTCGTGCAGAAGAATATTTTAAACAGTCTATTCTTACTTGGTCGGAAAACCAACTTTCACAAGCCCAGCTTAGCAGAATAATTATCAAAGAAAATAAACTTGCGGAAAACGAAAATTTCATTGATCAAGTTTTGAATATAAATCCATTTGCCTATCAATTTTGGTTTTGCAAAGGTAAAATATACAAGCAAAGAGGAGAGTACCAAGAAGCTTTAGAAGCATTTGACTTTGCCTATGTTTCCTGTGAAAAATATTTCCCGGCAATAGAAGAAAAACTAGAGTTATTCTTAGAGAATAATAATTTTGATTTTGCGCTTCAAGAACTTATCCTAATAATTGAACATTTTGAACCAAGTGTATATCATTATATTCAAACAGCACAATGTTTTAAGTTTTTAGATAAAATAGAGAAAGCAAGGCAAATACTGCATTTTGCAATAGAGATGTATCCAGACGAAGAGGATATATTCCATGAATTAAGCCTTATAGAACTAGTAGATGGTGATTACACACTAAGTCTTGAATTCATTCTTCAGGCGATTAGTATAAATCATCATAATGAAGATTTCCATACACTTGCAGCTGAGATCTGCGTTTACCTTAACAAAGATCATTTAGCTAAAGCTCACTTAAAAGAAAGTCTCTATATAGATCATACCAATTCCAAAAATTGGTTGAAACTATGCAGCTTTGACTTTTATGAAGGAGATTATAATGGGTGTTTGACTAGTATAACTGAATCTAAAGAACATACTTTCTGTAACCACATTGAAGTCCTCAAAGCAGCTACTTACTTCGAAATGGGAGAAAGAAGTCATGCATTCAATATCCTCAATGATGTAATTGAAGAGGACATAGATTCCATAAATGCAATTTTTGAATATATTCCTAGCCTCGAAAACGATGTGGAATTAAATGCACTGATGCAAGTATACCAGCCGTTATAAAACAGCTGGTGTACTTAATGATCAGTCTATAAATCTTATTTTCATTTCAATATTCTCTAGAGGTCTGTCATTGACATCCTTCTGAATAGAAGCAACCGCATCGATTACTTCAAAACCTGATATTACACGTCCAAATACAGTATACTGGCCATCCAAAAAAGGTGTGCCACCATATTTAAGGTAATCAGCTCTTTGTTCTGGAGAATAATGCATACCATTTCTAGCTTCAAAACTTTCAAGCATTTTCTCATTAAGCTTTGAACCATGTACTATAAAGAATTGAGAACCTGAACTTCTACGTTCGGGATTTACTGAATCTCCAGTCCTAGCAGCAGCCAATGCTCCTTTTATATGAACATGTCCAACTTCTATCTCATTAGGAACCGTATATCCAGGTCCGCCTGAACCAAGCGACAAACCTGGTTTAGAATCCTTAGACTTGGGGTCACCTCCTTGTATCATAAACCCATCGATAATCCTATGAAACAATAAACCGTCGTAAAAGCCTTTTTCAACCAATTCCATAAAGTTTGCTCTATGCAATGGAGTATCCTCGTATAGTTCTATAACAACAGTCCCCATATTTGTTTCAAGCTCTACTAAACAATGATCTGTAGCTCGAACAAGAATACGTTTAGACAGACTATCTACTTTATTCCCCTTTACTGCTTTAAGAGTAACCTCATAATTTCCAGAACTCAAATAGTGGTGTGCTGGGCTTTCTAAGTAAGAAGTATCACCATCTCCAAAATCCCAAAAAAAGGTCTCCGCTTTTTCAGAGATATTCTCAAAAAATATGGAATCCATCACCTGATAATCCAAATCTGTATATGCAAATTGAGCTACAGGTCTGGAACATGCCCATAATAATCCGGCTGCCAGTATAACAACTAAAAATTTTCTAAACATTAATTAAGCATTTTTACTTTCATCGTAACATCTTCCATTGGCCTGTTTGCTCTATTTGTTTCTGAAACAGCAATATCATCCAATACCTCAAAGCCTGAAATCATGCGACCAAAAATCGTATAATCTCCATCTAAATTAGGCGTCCCAGTAGTACTAGCGTACTCACTTTTCTGCTCCACTGTATAAGTGAATTTATCGCCACGGGTTTGGTTCATCATATCTAACATCCTTGGATTTACAGGAGCTCCATGAACAACATAGAACTGAGAACCTGAACTCTCTTTTTCTGGATTAACTGAATCAGAACGTCTTGCGGCAGCAAGAGCACCTTTTGTATGAATAAACTGAGGTAATATCTCCGCTGGTATTGTATAACCCGGTCCTCCACTTCCTAATCCAACACCAGGGGCAGCATCTCTAGAAGCAGGATCTCCACCTTGGATCATAAAGTTGCTCATTACTCTATGAAACAACAAACCGTCATAAAAGTCTTCTTCTACAAGCTTCACAAAATTATCTCTATGTCCTGGAGTTTCATCAAACAACTCAAAGGTCATATTGCCATAATTGGTCTCAACAACAAATTGTCTAGGCCCTTTATCCTGTGCGCATGACACAAGTAAAAGACTAGATAAAGCCACCAGTATAAATGATCTTATCATCTTAATCTTCTTTTTTTATTAATGTGCTAAAATATTTTATTGATAATTCTTTTAAATAACGTTCTTGGTCTTGTTCTCCTTTCTTAGCAATCGTCTTTATTTGTTTCCAATGTGGCCAACCCTCATCATCCAATCCCTCAAATTCATAAATTCCATCATGACTCATCAATCGACAAACAGCAATATGCAATAGATCTTGTTTCTCCTCTTTGGAGAACTCACTTCTCAACTGACCTAACTCTTGTATCCCTATCAAAAAAAGAACCGTATTTAGGTCTGGCAAAACACTTCCTTTCAATGTATCTTTTACAAAATGTCTTACTTTCAACCATTCAAAATCCAACTCCCAATTCTCCATCATTAATTATTAAAGTTCTGAAAACTTAGCAGAAACCTTTTTCGCTTTATTTGCAGGAATAAGGCCTGCAAGTCCTCCAATAAACAAGACCGTAACACTAACCATCAAAATATCACTCAGCCTCAAACTCGCGGGATAAGCCGGTTGGACAAAACCCTGAGATAGTGAGATCAAACCATGAGGCAGTCCCTTATGCACAAAGTAAAGGCTTATTGCTAAAAAAAGACCAATCACTAAGCCGATACCACTCATAAGAATTCCTTCCAAAAGAAAAATACGCCAAATCATTCCATCAGTTGCCCCCATCGCCTTTAATACTGCAATATCTTTTTGTTTTGCAAGAACCACCATTAATAAAGCCCCTACCATATTAAAAGCTACCAGTACAAGAGTAAGACTTAACAATGCAAATCCAAGTAACTTCTCAATATTCATAATCCGTAAATAAGCAGCTTGCTGCTCAAATCGATTTTTTATCAAAAACTTTTCCCCAGTAAGCTGCTCTACCGATCCTTTCACATCTAAAAATTCAGTGCCGGGTCTAAGGCTGATCTCATATGCACTGAGTTTATTCTTTTTACTCATCAGAGATTGAGCATAAGACAAAGATGAAAGCATATATCGATTATCATACTCCTCTTGTACCGCAAACTTTCCCGCTGGAAACGCACGCTTAGTCTTGTATGGCCTGCTCATGATAGAGCCTTTATTATTTCGAGGTGTATAAACATTCATACGACTACTCAACTTATTATCCACATAGACATCTAGCTTATAGCCCAAGCCATATCCAAGCACCAAATAATCCAAGCCATCTTTCTCAAAAAAATACTCCCCAGATCGGATCATCGTATCTATCCCGCTCACGAGATTATAATTCTCACTCACGCCTTTTAAAACCCCAATATCTTGGCTATCATCATACTCAAAAATCGAAATAAACTCTACACTCTGAGCCACCTCATCTACGCCATCCACAGCACTTAAAGCAGCGAGAAGCTCTGGGTCTTCATCAAAAAACTTTCCACTAGCTGCCTCAATTCGAATATCTGGATTAAAATTACTGTACAAACTCTTCAGCAGATCCTCAAAACCATTGAATACTGACATAATCAAGATCAAGGCTGCAGTTCCAACTGTCATTCCAAGAATAGAAATCCCCGTAATCAAGTGAATGGCATTTGTATATTTTCTTGAAAACAAATACCTACGAGCAATTTTTAATGTTAAGCTCATGCTTATATTTTTTCTACTAAAGCCTGATACACGGCTTCCTGTATCCGAGGTCTATAATTTAACCTTCCTAATTTATTATTCTTCATACTAGGATACGTTCTATTCGACAAAAATATATAAATCAAATTCTCTTTAGGATCTGCCCAACATGCAATCCCTGTGAAGCCTAGATGTCCGAATGTATAAGTCGAAGCAGATGCTGCCATGTTTAATGTTATAGAATCATCCAATTGTTTCATGTCAAAACCTAAACCTCTGCGACTACAGGTCGAACACCTTTGCGTAAAAGTACGAATTGTATTTGCACTTAAATACTGCTTCCCATTATATCTTCCTCCGTTCAATAGCATTTGCATAATCACCGAAAGATCAGATGCTGCACCAAACAAACCTGCATGACCAGAAACACCACCAAGCATAGATGCACCCATATCATGCACATAACCCTGGACAACCTGCTGTCTAAAATAGTTATCGCGTTCCGTAGGAGGAATCTCGCTCTTTTCAAACTTCTCCAAAGGATTAAATCCTAGTCGATCCAATCCTAAAGGACCATAAAACCGTTCATGAACAAAAGCATCTATTCTTTTTCCTGTTTTTTCCTTTACCAAAGCAGCAAGCAGATAAAACCCTAAATCACTATATACATAACCCTGCTCTGGTTTAATTTCAGACTCAACAATCTTCACCCAAACAGAATCCACATAAGACGCTTTCATAAAGAGCTTACTGGCTACTTCTATAGAAAAATCTGCATTTGGCCGTTTGTTGTATAATGAATCAATCGGTCTCTTTCTACTATCTACCGTCTCAAGATAAAATGGTATCCACGCCTTAAGCCCTGATCTATGCCTTAAAACATCCGCAATAAGCAATTGAGATTTATTGCTGCCTTCTAAAAAAGGAAGATGCTGTCCTAGGCTATCCTGTAGATCAATAAGACCATCCTGCTCCAAAGCCATCAAGGACAAAGTCGTAGCAGCTACTTTCGTAACCGAAGCTAAATCAAAAACAGAAGATGCTTCTGTTTCATTTTTTCGCTTGTAGGTATGATGACCGTAGGCTTCCTCTAATACAATATGGCCATCTTTGGCAACAAGCACCACGCAACCTGGTGTAGCCTTTTTAGAAATTGCTTCCTCAGCTATTGAATCTACTACAGTTTTCAGGTCAGATCTGAAGCCCATATCTTCTGGACTCGCAAAACCCATTATCAATTTATTTGACACAATAAGACCGTCGTTGAATGCAGATTTTTTACTGGCTGTAACCGGCAATTTACCGTCGATACGATAAACACCAAACATGGATTGCGCAGCAATATCCCGAACATCTTTATGATCTGAATAGGCTACAAGAACTGATGGGACGTCATCAAATGCATACAAAGAATAAGGATTGCCAAAAACAACAAGGGTCATGCCATTATGCTTTGATAGCGCCTGAACCAAGTCAATCTGTTCCGAACTCAAACCAAAATTCTTTCGCTTAGAATTAGACATTCCGTGCAGGCTAACTATTACCTGATCATACTTAGAAGCCTTACTGACTAAAGATTTAAGCTTACTCGAACGCACTGTTGATCCTAAATTAACAGCATCTACTGATCTAAAATCTGACAGTCGTTTTTGAAAGTCGTTCACTTCTGAACTTCCAAGCGCAATACTTAAAACCTTCAAATCCTTATCCACTTTTAAAGGATAAACACTATGCTCATCTCTAACCAATGTCATTGAGGCTTGAACCAATTTTTTTCTAAAGACATAGGATTCTGAACGTTTTAGATCTTGCTCAAGATTCTCTAGTACTATTGGTTTATAATTTGCGAGACCACAGTCATATTTTGCTTTAAGTATACGTTTGACACTTGCATAAACCTGATCCTTATCCAAAGAGCCTTCCTCTAATCGCTTTAGAATATTATCAATAGCCAATTCAACCTCACTAGGTATCAACAATATATCATTGCCCGCATCTAGCGCAACACCTTCAAGTGTTCCACGTTTATGGTGTTTGGTTACGCCATCCATATCTAGACCATCTGTCATAATCAATCCATCGTATCCCAATTCCTCCCGAATCAATCCGGTAACCACAGGCTTGGAAAGGGTAGTGGGTAAATTTGGTGTATCATCCAAAGCAGGCACGCTAAGGTGAGCAACCATAATTGAGCCTATCCCTTGGTCTGTGAGGAATTTAAATGGAAATAACTCAATGGAATCAAGTCTCTTTCTATCATGCTTTATGATTGGAAGATCCAAATGAGAGTCTGTATCTGTATCCCCATGTCCCGGAAAATGTTTGGCACAAGCTAAGACATCATTGTCTTCATGCCCTTTAGAATACATGTAGGATTTTATGGCTACATTATAAATATCCTCACCAAATGACCTGAAGTTGATCACAGGATTTCCAGCATTATTATTTACATCTACAACGGGTGCTAAATTGATATGAATACCGATCCTTTTGCAATCATCCGAAATGTAACGACCTAACTCATAGATCAACTTATTATCCTGAATTGCTCCTAGCGCCATGTTGTAAGGAAATGAAACCCCGTATTTCTTTAGGCGCATACCTAAGCCCCATTCTGCATCTGATGACACTAACAAGGGAACATGAGATACTTTTTCATTTAGCATGTTATTTATACGAGCTTGCTCATCTGGTGTTCCCTGAAAAAAACAAAGCCCACCAACTTGCTGCTGCTCTACAAGTTTAATCAATCGATCAACATGCTCCTGACCTTTATCAGAATGAGCTCTCACCATAAACAACTGCCCAATACGCTCAGCTTCTGTCATTTCTTGAAATACAGAATCAACCCAAATCGCTCTTTGCTCATCAATATTCTGAGCAATTAGAAATACAGGGAATATCAGCACAAATAATACAAGCCAGTTTTTACTTAAGATCATATCTGAATATTTTCTAAATGGTTATCCATTATTGTTTTGCAACTTAACAAAAAAGTCGGGATCCAGTGACAGGATTTTCTGCTCCAATGCACTTACCTGCTCTTGTTGTTTAAGATTTGCATAAGCAGTTAGTAAATTATAATAGGACCAAGGATTATTCGGTTCCAATTCTACACATTTATTGAAGTAAGAAACAGCCTGCTCTGAATTCTGAGAAATCCCATAGGCAATACCCAATAAACGATTTACCTCATAACTTTGATTCCCTCTCATCGCCTCAGCCTTATGCAAATACTGCAGCGCTTTAGTAAGGTTATTCTCAGTCTGCCCTGCATATTCACCACCCTCAACATATGCCTCAAAAAGATTGTTCTGAGCATCTATATAACTTGGAGCCATCTTTAGAATTCGTTCATACCATTGGATAGCCTCATCAAACTCTTTAAGATAAAACGAAGCATTTCCTCTTAATAAATAAGCATTTTTATAGGTTGGATGAATGCGTATAGCATTTTCCGCATAGCTCTTAGCCTTTGTAAGTTCTGATGTTTTTCTGCTTTCAGGATCATTTTTGTGTGTATCAATGATTATCCCTGCCGCCGAAGTACACAGCTTTGCAGAATTCGTTGACTTCTTGATATCTGCAGTGAATAGGGTGTAATTATTTTTCCAAACTTTGTTTCTCTTGATAGTACCGAAGGCTAAAATTAACATAAAAGCATAAGTAGGGATCAAACCTAAGCTCCTTGGAGTTTCCAATTTTTGCTTAAACATCTTTTCTCCAACTACACAGAACAAAAAAGATATTAATAGACAGAAACCTAAAGAAGGCATAAAAATGAAGCGCTCGGCCATATTTGTTCCAATGGAAATTAAAACATTTGAAACTATGGATAAGCTTATCAGATAGAAAGCAATAGAAAAACTTATCAAAGGTCTTTTTCTAAATTGGGTGAAGAATAAGGCGATTAGTCCTAAATAGCTTAGCAAAGATATTAACACCCATAAGTCACCCCATTCCATCAAAGTTATATAGCGAGGATAATAGTCATGCGTTAATCCTACTGGAAAGAATAATAGTTTTATATAGCCTCCCAAGGTGTATATTACTGTTGGTAACCTTTCAAAAAATGATAAAACCTCATAACTACTTCCTGTCCATTTTAGGAATGGATTATTCATCAATTCTAAAGATTCTGAACCCATTGAAAATCCTAATACTGAAAATCGAATTGCTAAGAATAATAAAACTCCGACAAATGCAGGAAGACTATACTTTGTAAGTGCCCTAAACTTCAATCCCCGGAACAACATTAGCCCAATAGGGATGATCAAAACAAAGGTGATTGCATTCTCTTTTGACATAGACCCAAGGAATAAGAAGAAGCCACTTAAAATCAAGCTACTTAACTTCTTGTTATCCACATAAGTCAGAATATATTTAAAACTTAAGACCGCAAACAGCAGTGCCAGAATTTCATCCCGACCTTTAATATTGGCTACAACCTCAGAGTGTACAGGATGCACCGCAAACAATAATGCAGTCAGAAGTGCCAATAAATCGGAATGGCGATGATCCCGAAGTAAGGTTCTTAAGAATTGAAAAATCAATGCACACAGCAAGGCAAATAAGAGCACATTTAACAAGTGCCCTATGAATGGATTTTCACCAAACAATTCGTATTCTAAGGCAAACATAGCAAGACTTAAGGGTCTATACCTTCCTCCTTGAACTAAATTATCTTTACCATCTTTCTTAAAGAATCCATAAAAAGTATCTTTAGAAAAGATGGAACCCATACCGGCCAACCCTTCTTTTGTAAACTGATTGTCTGTTATAACAATAGAGTCATCCAAGGCATAATCATGCCCCAAAGTATTTGCATGAACCAAAAATGCAGCTAATAAAACGAGAAAAGGCATTTGCTTACCTTTTAGAAGATCCTTACCAAGTCTGGCCATAATTCATTAACATTAACGACTTTCCAAAAAGATATTATCCAATATCATTATACCTGTTTAGGTACCAAAACATGTATTGCTTCTTTTACACTTATAAACGTACAGGGTGCCTCTCCTATGTATTCTCCATCTACTTCAAGATCCATTTTTCTTCCAGGATCTAAACAGTGGACCTCTATACGCTCACTATCAAATGCCTGAATTTTTGGATGCTCCTCATAGGTGCCATTGTAAAACCGTTTAAGCTCTAATACAACCTCGTATTTCTTCAAGTCCCTTGCAGCAGTAAATGACAAAAGCCCATCATATGGGCTAGCCGAAGGAACGATTTCCATGCCGCCACCAGCATACTTATTAATTCCAACATTAAGTGTATAACATCTAGATTCAAATGAATCCTTTCCTGAAACTACTTTCGCAGTATGTAATTTATAAGAAACTAAGCAGCGCAGCAACATAGATAAATACACTAATTTGTTCTTTTTAGGCATGAAACCCTCCTCAAGTTTCCTTACCAGATAGGCATCATAGGCCATCCCGGCAACATTAATAAAATATCTCTTTTCCTCTATGCCTCCTGAGTAAAAGTGCACAAGTCCAAGATCGTGGGCCTTTGATTCTCCATGCACAAACATCTCCATCCAAAGCACTGGATCAAGTGGAATCTGCATACCTCTAGCCCAATCATTCCCTGTTCCTGTTGGAAAAAGTCCATACAAAACTTTATTTCGCAGCCCAGGAGGAAGCTCCATTAAGCTATTAATGATCTCATTATTCGTCCCATCTCCTCCTATCCCAATCAAACAATCATAAGATATTGATTCAAAGGATTTAGAAACAATATCTTGCACAGCACCTTTACGATCTGTAACCAAAATAGTTAAATACGTACAACTTTTATCTAGTAGCCTAAGAAATGCAGCAGCTCTTTTTTTAGACTTCCTATTCCCACTTACAGGATTATGAATAACTAATATTGCTTTGTTCAACATCATGATAGCAAGTTACCCAATTAATTTTTATCGAATAAAAATAGACCTATATAGATAAATTTATCTTAACCTTATCCTAAAGTGTATCTTTGATTATCAAAATATACAAATCATGGATTCCATAATTAGTGTGCAAAACGTCAGTAAACACTATGGTGATTATACGGCCGTCAACAGCATAAACCTTGAACTTAAAAAGGGCTGCCTCTTTGGTCTTCTAGGTCCAAACGGAGCAGGAAAGACTTCTTTAATTAGAATGATGACAACGATTACCTCAATCGATGAAGGTCAAATATTGTTTAATGGAGTTCCACTAAATGGAAAATCACCACAATACATTGGATACATGCCTGAGGAAAGAGGCTTATACAAGAAGATGAAAGTCGGAGAGCAACTACTCTATCTTGCGCAACTCAAAGGAATGAGCAAGAAAGAAGCTAACGAGAAGATATGCTTTTGGATGGAACGTTTCGAAATTATGGATTGGTGGAGCAAGGAGATCAATGAGCTTTCCAAGGGGATGCAGCAGAAGATACAATTCATATCAACAGTTGTACACGAACCAGAATTGCTAATCCTTGATGAACCTTTTTCAGGACTTGATCCTATCAATACAAACCTCATCAAGTCAGAAATCTTCAGACTTAAAGAAAAAGGAACCACAATCATATTTTCTACACACCGAATGGAACAAGTAGAGGAAATTTGTGAAGAAATCATGTTAGTCAATAAAGGAAATACTGTACTTGGTGGAAACATTCAAGATATCAGAAACACGTACAAGAAAAATCATTTTGAAATAAAAACAGCCAATCCTTTAAACAATACAGATAATATACCAGGAACTGTACTTGACCAACAAGGCAATACAATGATTGTACATTTGGAGAATGACAAAAATTCAAATGAACTGATCAAGTATTTTGTAAACAAGGGAGAAAGACTGATTTCCTTCAAAGAAATCCTTCCAAGCTTAAATGAAATCTTTATCCAAACTGTAGAATCTGTAGCATAATGAAAAATCTAAAACTTATTATCTCCCGAGAATATCTTACACGGGTAAAGAAAAAGTCCTTCATAATAACGACTCTAGTCACACCACTGGCAATAGGTCTGTTCGTTTTTGTACTTGGTTTCATCTTAAACTACAGTGATGGAGAAGAACAAACAATTGCAGTTGTAGATCAATCTGGCATTTTTAATAAGCCTGCTGATCTTGCACGTTCTGGTAGTACATCCTTTGAACTAACAGATGCAACAGTTGAGGAACTAAAGGCTACTTATGAGGAAAATGGATTTGATGCTATTCTTTACATACCTGAAATAAAGAATCTTTATGCACAAACGCATACTATCTTTTTTTACTCTGAAAAAAGTCCAACATTAGACCTTGAGATGGTCATTGGAAATCGGGTAAAGAATAAAATCCGGAACTACAAAATAGATGTTCTCAATCTAGACAAAAAGGAACTAGCAGCCCTTGAAACAAGTGTTGACATTGATCCTGAGCCAATTGTAGAAGGGGAAAAAGATCAGTCCAAACACACGAATCTAGTAGCTGCAGGTATTGGAGGGTTCATGGGATTCATAATGTATATGGCTGTATTTATCTATGGTATGATGGTAATGCGATCGGTTATGGAAGAAAAGACTAATCGTATTGTTGAAGTAATGATCTCTACGGTTAAGCCTTTTGAACTGATGCTCGGAAAGATCATAGGGGTTGGTGGTGTTGGATTGACACAGCTGGCAATATGGGCAGTTCTAATTCCAATTATACAGATAACCGCATCTGCATTCTGGGGTATTGATACTAGTGAACTGACAAGCTTAGATCCGTCTGTAGATCAAGAAGAAATCATGGGAGATTTTGCAATGATAATGGCTGAAATATCCAATCAAAATTGGTGGTCAATAATTCCATTATTCTTGTTTTACTTTATTGGAGGATACTTGTTATATGCATCACTTTTTGCTGCAGTTGGTTCGGCAATCGGCGATGACATTACAGAAGGTCAAGCACTAACTATTCCTATTACTATACCTGTGGCGATTGCATTCTATATAATGATTACAGCAGTGCAATCTCCAAACAGTACCCTTGCAGTATTCTCATCAATATTTCCATTGTTTTCACCAATTGTGATGCCAGCACGACTTGCCTTCGAGCCACCAATTTGGCAGTTGCTTGTCTCTATGGTCGTATTAATTGGAACCTGTATATTCTTTACTTGGATAGCAGGTAGAATATACAGAATTGGAATCTTGATGTATGGAAAGAAAGCCAGCTTCAAAGACCTCTTCAGGTGGTTCTTCAAACAATATTAATTCCAATCACCAAAGATCAGCGAAGGCAAGTGTTGCCACGCTGATCTTTGCCTTTGGGTAGACTTCTAAAAGTGCAAGTGCACATATTTCTAATGTTGTCCCCGTTGTCATTACATCATCAATGATCAAAAAGTGAGGACATTCCGCAAGTACCTGCTTCTCAGAAACCATAGCTCCTTCCAAATTCTTCAAACGCGCTAACCTTCCCATCTTTGTTTGAGTACCTGTATTTTTAAGGCGTTTCAATCCATTAAATATGGGCTTATTATCCCAAGACTCTTGAACACCCAAACAAATAAGAGCAGTTTGATTGTACCCACGTTTTCGCTTTTTCTTTCGATGTAAAGGTACTGGAACCAAGTAATCCACTGTTTCAAATGCTTCACTTTTTGCCAAAGATGTCCCTAGAAGTCTACCCAGAAACCTTGCCAATTCTTTCCCCGAATCATATTTAAGTCGATATATAAGATTTTGAACAAATGCATCCTTTTGAAAAAAGAGCAATGAAGCTCCAGAACACAGCGGCAAGCGACCCCAAAATCGTTGTTCGAATAAATTATTCCGGAGTTCAAAATGGTAGGTAAAGGGGAGTTCATCAAAACAAAACATACACAGATGTAGTACGTGGTCATTATAACGCTTCCCTGAACAAGCAATACATTGGGCAGGAAACAACAAGTCCGTAATTATCCTTTTCAGATATTTCATAGGACAAATAAAAAACGCCTAGACCACAAAATGTGATAGGCGTGTCAAAACAAAACGAAAAACCAACTTTAAACAAAATCTTTGTTGAAATCTAAATCATAAAGATGCTTTTTCGATTACTGCATAAAAAATCTACCAAAAATTATTTTCTTTTGAATATCCTCACCTGTACAGACAAGATTTTTATAAAAAACCCTTATTTCAAAATCATAAAAAATATAAATTTTAATTAATTGTCTAGTTATAGACATTCTTGTAGCGAATAAAAACAGGAACTTTATTGTTTACCAATCTATTATAATATTGGGTCTTTATTTTTTTTGGGTCAAATCAACCGACAACATATTTGAATTTTATTATATAATTAAATTAACATTTAATTATCCAGACATCAAATCCTACTTTTGTGCGTTATAATAGTAGGCGTTAGATAAAAACATTGTAGAACCAAACTTTAGCATACTATTTTGATGAGTGTAGCCCGAAATATTGACATCGAAGAGTTAATTAAAGCTGAAACTTCATTAGAGCTGCAATTAATTAATGAGCCTGATTTCCGAGAAGGCCTTATCTGGGGGACCCCTAGGTTCGGGCATCCTGAGGGCACTATTGTGTTGCACATCAATGAAGTCTTGAGTAATATTGATAGGCTACCTATCGATGAAAATCAACGCGCCATTCTAAGGTTAGTAGCTATTTCACACGATACGTTTAAAAACAAAGAAGATCGAAATACGCCCAGGAACTGGAACCTGCATCATTCGATTTTAGCTAAAGAATTCATGACAAAATATAGCTCTGACCCTATACTACTTCAGACTATTGAATATCATGATGAGCCATTCTACTGTTGGTTGCATATACATCGTGGAGAATATGAGCTTGCAGAACGTAGACTGAATAGACTATTAAATGAATCCTTAGATTTTCAAATGCTCTATCTTTTCTTCATTTGTGATACCCTCACTGGAGATAAGGTTCTGGCGCCATTAATTTGGTTGGAAGATAAACTTGAACTAGAGTCCTATAGAAAATACTTCTTCTAAGACAGCACCGTTTCAAGTATCTCGTGCGAATGAATTTTACCAAGGTTCGGAATATTCATTTCATAGTATTTCAGCATCAATCGAATGAAGCTTCGACGCTCCTCTTTGGAAAGGTCTCCTGGACTAATCCCTTGTAATCCTTTAAGAAATAATTGACTATCAGAAGGACCTAAGTAATTACCATGATAGGGAGCAAGCTCTACTAATTCACCATTCAGCAAATCAAAAAATAAAGTACCAGCAGGTACTTCTTCAAGATGAGGGAGTATCCCTAAGTAATGACCCAATTCAATCATATAGTTCAAATGAAATACACTGAGTCCTTCTTTAAGATCATCCAAGGCTTTAAACCTTGTAAAGATAAATTCAAAAAGCTCAGGATTGGCAGATTCCTCTTTCAAACACTTCCTTGCTATTTCAATCATGAAGGTTCCTACAGAAGCCTTAATCACATCAAAAGGAAGACTTTTATATAAGTAAGCTAGCTTGATATCTTTAATTCGCTGAAGAGAACGCTCATTCTTATAATAACCACTAAGATCTATAAGAGACATTATTTGCACAGAAGATGGAGAAAATCTTGATTTAGATTTACGAACTCCGTTCACTATAAAAGTAAGCATGCCATGAGAAGCTGTGTAAACATCAAGGATTACACTGCTCTCCTTATACTTTTGATTCCTGAACACAATACCTCTACTTTCGAAAATCATACTTTTATTTTATGATAATTCTAAATATATGCAACCTTTTAGTTTAAATCTCGTCCTTCTAAGTAAATAAACACAAAACAAATAAATGAGATTTTCAATTTTATTGATCTTATTCCTTTTTCCTATTGGAAATAAATCCTTTGCTTTTAATTCTGAATGCCCGAACATTAATACTAAGGAGCTTTCCAGCGCTGAAATAAGCCGCTTAATATGTTCTAAGCAGTGGACCCAGAGTTCAAATGAAAACCATGTTTTCATATTCAACTCCCACGGGACACTAGAAGTTTTCAGAATGACTGATGAAAACAAACTTTCCACAACTCAGCTCTTCTTTAAGCTTGAATCAGAAAATGGAAAATATATCATCTCCATGTTTAACTCAGAACGTAGCTTGGTAAATTCTTATATCCTAAATAGCAACGGGAAAAAACTAAATCTTAAAGGAATCAACAACAATGAGACTATAAATTTAATTGAGAAAGGTTGTGTTCAATCAGAAAAAATCAAAAAACTCATTGGTGATTGGAGAGGCAGGCAACTTATGAAAGTTACAACGCTGAAAAAAGGAAAATTCCAGCAAGAAGATATTCAATTTACTTTTTCAAAAGAAGGCTCATATATCTTGGAGAGTAAAAGCTTTAATAAAAAGCCATCTGAGGAAAAAGGGTCATACCTTATCCTAGCAGATTCAGATTCTATAATCTTGAAGCCTTATAATAGATTCAAGAGGCCTTATGTAATCAAATTAAAACACATAACAGATAGCGAGCTTGTATTAACGATTTTAGACAATAATGAATCTAAAGCATCGTCGAATGTAACCTTGCTAAGGTAAAATATATAGGTAGTGATTAGTTTTATTTAGGGTTTCGTCTTCAGATGAAACCCTTTTTTAATACCTAAGCTCTTCATCTAAATCTTCTATCTCCTCCTGCTTATACTTCAGCTTCGTTTCTAGGCGAGCCACTTGTCGATCAAAAATCAAGGCTGCTATGCCAAGGTTAGCAGGAACTACATTGCCTAAACTCAATGCATGTTCAACCTTTGATTGATCAATATCCATTCTATAAAGAAAAGAGAACAGTTGTTCAAGATCATATTCTAGCCAATAGGATACGCGTTCTCCAATTGCTTTCACCATTGCATCTTTCGTATTCACCTCTTCACTATTATCTAATTCGAAAGACTGCTTAATGAGATCAAAACTCTGCTTATGAATTTCCTCTTTATCCATTAAAATTTTGACTTAATAATTGTTCCTTAATTGATTCAACATACTTTCTACTATTTGACAAACGAGGTACCTTGTTTTGCCCCCCATATTTCCCATTCTTACGCATCCAATTATTAAAACTACCTTTTGGCAAGCTCACTAAGTTCAAACATTCTAAAGCCATGTTTTTAAACCTTTTCGCTTCATAATCTGAATTCAGCAATTGCAATCTTTGATCAAGTTTTTCTCTAAACAATTGTAGGTCATTTGGCTCAACTTCAAACTCGATTAACCACTCATGCCCCCCTTTACAATCTCCTTCAAGAAAAATTGGACCGACAGTATAGTCTTTGACAATAACCCCAAATTCATTACATATCTCTGATAAGGCACGGTCTGTATTCTCTACCATCAGCTCCTCACCAAAAACATTTATATATTGTTTGGTTCTCCCTGTGATTTTAATCTTGTAAGGATGTAAAGATGTAAACCGTATGCAGTCACCAAGAGAATATCTCCAAAGACCTGAGTTCGTTGTGATCAATATAGCATAATCTTTATCCAGCTCTACTTCTCCTAACTTGAAGACCCTTGGATGCTCTTTGTCTATATCTTCCGTCGGTATAAATTCATAAAAAATACCTGAATCAACAAAAAGAGCCATATCCTTCGTAGAAAAATCATTTTGAGCAGCAAAAAATCCTTCAGAAGCATTATAAACCTCTAAATAATCAACTTGATCACTTGGAAAAAAGGCTTTAAACTGATCCTCATAAGGCAGAAAACTAACACCACCATGAATATATACCTGAAACTCTGGCCATACCTCAAGCATATTTTTGGCACCTGTAATCTCTAGTATACGCTTGAACAAAACAACCGTCCAAGTAGGAACGCCACCGATCATTACAATATCGCTCTGCTTAGCTGTAATCTGAGCTATGCGCTCTATCTTCTCTTCAAAATTCTCCATAAGACACACCTCAATGCCAGGAGACATAAAAGCCCAAGCAAAATTTGGCATGTTCTGTAACATAATTGCAGATACATCTCCTACCTGTACATCCTTACTGTTTTTGTAAGACTGCAAACTTCCGCCCATCACTATACTTCTGCATTCAAATTGCTTAGCATCCTCACGTTGATCGTAGAAAAAGGTCATCGTATTCCAATTCCCCTTAATGTGACAATTCTCCAAATTTTCCTGACTAACAGGAATGAATTTGCTCTTCGCATTAGTTGTTCCGGAAGACTTAGAAAACAGATTAATCCTTCCTGGCCATAGAACATTACGCTCGCCATCCATCATTCGTTCTATATAGGGATAAAGGTCAGTGTAAGAAGATATAGGAACAAGCTTCTTGAAATCCTCATAGGTATGAATACCCTGAAAATTATGCTGGTGACCAAACTGGGTATACCTACCTTGGTCTATCAAATATTCTAATAAAGACTCTTGGACCTTTTCTGCATTAGAAATGGAATAGTTGAGTCTAGAACTCCTGATATTGTAATAGGTCTTGAATACCTTGTTGATTACCTTTTTCATCGAAAATGGGAAACGATAGAAGATTACTAAATGAATCCTCGAATTTTAGAAATTTGAGTTAGTTACAATATCAATGTACTAATTATCAACTGAATTAGAAAAAAATTAATTAAAAAATTACAACTCAGATTTAAGGTATTCAGAGGTGTGACCTGATTTACTAGCAACAACTTGCTCAGGAGTACCTTGAGACACTATAGTTCCTCCTCCACGCCCTCCTTCAGGGCCAATATCTACAATATGATCCGCGGCCTTAATGACATCCATATTGTGCTCAATAACTACAATTGTATTCCCCTTGTCTACTAATTTTTGAAGTACAGACAACAACTGTTTAACATCAGAAAAATGCAATCCAGTAGTTGGCTCATCTAAAATATAGAGTGTATTTCCAGTATCCTTTTTGGATAATTCTTCTGCAAGTTTTACTCGCTGAGCCTCTCCACCAGAAAGCGTAGTAGCCTGCTGACCCAGAGAAATATATCCAAGTCCTACATCCCTAAGAGTACTCATCTTCCTATAGATCTTTGGAATATTTTTGAAGAACTCACAAGCTTCATTTACATTCATATCGAGCACATCGTTGATAGACTTTCCTTTATAAAGAATTTCCAAAGTCTCCCGATTATAGCGTTTACCTAAGCAATCCTCACAATCGACATAGACATCTGGAAGGAAGTTCATTTCTATCACTCGTTTT
The DNA here is from genome assembly GCA_042091035.1 of Sphingobacteriales bacterium. Taxonomy (GTDB): domain Bacteria; phylum Bacteroidota; class Bacteroidia; order Chitinophagales; family Saprospiraceae; genus AM-2324. The sequence continues at coordinate 21,015 of JBELIG010000001.1, forward strand.
CCTCCTCCTTTACAGGTCTCACATCTTCCCCCTTTTACATTGAAAGAAAAACGTCCTGGCTTATATCCCCTAATCTTTGATTCGGGGTGATCTGAATACAATTTTCGGATTTCGTTGAACACTCCAGTATAAGTTGCTGGATTAGAACGCGGAGTCCTTCCGATAGGAGATTGGTCAATTTCGATAACCTTATCTACATGCTCAATCCCTTTGATAGAGTCATACTGCAGAGGCTTTTTTATGCTATTATAAAAATGTTGTCGTAAGATCGGATAAAGCGTTTCATTGATCAAGCTTGACTTACCGGACCCTGAGACACCACTTACTATTGTAAATGTACCTAATGGAATTTTCAAGTCTACATTTTGTAAGTTATTTCCTTGGGCTCCTTTAAGCTCAAGGTATTTTCCGTTTCCACTTCTTCTTTCCTTCGGAATTTCTATTCGATCAATATTTGCTAAATACCTAGATGTCTCCGATTTATCATTGATGAACGAGGCTGGCTTACCTTTGTTAACAATAGCCCCTCCATATTTTCCAGCTCCTGGTCCAAGATCTACCAGATAGTCAGAAGCAAGCATAATATCCTTATCGTGCTCAACTACAATAACTGTATTTCCTATCTCAGATAGCTCCTTTAAAGACTGAATAAGCTTGTGATTATCACGTTGATGCAAGCCTATACTAGGTTCATCAAGGATATAGGTAATTCCTGTCAGCTGAGAGCCTATCTGCGTAGCAAGTCGTATCCGCTGTGATTCGCCACCACTCAAAGTCCTTGCTGGTCTGTCTAAAGAAAGATAATCCAAGCCTACATGCAAAAGGAATCCAAGCCTGAGCTTGATTTCTTTAAGAATCTCGTGTGCAATTTGAGCCTTTCGAGGTTCTAGTGTTTGCTCTGCGGCAACCAACCAGTCGTAAAGTACTTGCACGTCCATTTTAGTCAAATCACCAATATGTGCGTCATTGATTTTAAAATGAAGGCTTTCTTTTCTTAGGCGATGCCCGGAACAATCTGGACAAGTATCTACAACCATAAACTCCTCGGCCCAAGACCTAGTTTTTTCCGATGTAGACTCACCATACCAACGCTTAAGCATGTTTAATAAACCTTCCTCTGCGAGGTTATACACATAGTCATTCTTGCTCTTAGTAATTCTCCTAAAGTTCAAACTGCCACCACCATTTAGAATCAAGTTCATAGCCTCTTCTGGAATATCCTTTACAGGTGTGCTGAAGGTGAACTCAAACTTCTTTGCAATTAGTCTCAATTGCTTAAATGTTAGGTTATCGCGAACCTCACCAAATGGTTTAATAGCGATTTCATTGATACTTTTTGTATCATCTGGTATCACCTTTTTAATATCAACAGCATTTACTTTCCCTAAACCGTTGCAAGTCGGGCAAGCTCCATAAGGGGAGTTGAACGAAAAAGAATTGGGATTAGGTTCTTCATAAGAGATTCCTGAAATAGGATCCATCAGGTGTTTAGAAAAGCCAACAAGCTCATCCAGATCAACATCCTCTATAAAAATCAATCCGTTCCCCATTTTTAAGGCTAACTTCAAGGAAGATCTGAAACGATCTTCTTTGTCCTTATTGAGTTTGATCCTATCCACAATCAATTCAATATTGTGGACTTTATATCTATCTACTTGCATCCCTGCCTCTAGATCTTTTACCTCACCATCAATTCTTACTTTTGTATATCCTTGTTTACGCACAGATTCAAAAAGCTCTCGATAATGCCCTTTTCTTCCACGAACTAAAGGAGCAAGTAGCAATAGTTTCTTTCCTGCGAACCTCTTCATGATCTCTTCAAGCATCTGCTCTTCAGTATATCTGACCATTTTTTCTCCAGTTTCATAGGAGTATGCATCAGCTACTCGAGCAAACAACAAACGCATAAAGTCATATATCTCTGTAACTGTCCCTACGGTAGACCTAGGGTTTTTACTTGTTGTTTTTTGTTCAATTGAGATTACTGGGCTCAAACCTGAGATCTGCTCCACATCCGGTCGCTCCATTTCTCCAATGAATTGGCGAGCGTATGCAGAAAAAGTTTCCATATATCTTCGCTGACCCTCAGCATAGATTGTATCAAAAGCTAGAGAAGATTTCCCCGAACCACTCACTCCTGTTATTACAACAAGCTTATTCCTAGGGATTTCCAGATCAATATCTTTCAGATTATGCTCACGGGCGCCAATGATCCCAATATAATCATCCTGTTTTTCTATGGTTTGATTTGTCTTCTCTTTCATTTTTGTGATCTAAATGTCTGCAAGTATTGAGCGAACTAATTTTATTAACTTATCACTTGCCTTATTTACAACTTCTATGACTTCATCCAAAGTAGTCTCTGTCAGTGACTCAATTGGAAAACATTTATTGGATACAACAGATATTGCTAGAACTTCCATCTCACTGTGCCTTGCAACAATAACTTCAGGAATGGTTGACATACCTACAAGGTCACCGCCAATAATATTTATAAATTTATATTCAGCAGGTGTCTCAAGATTAGGACCTTGTAAGCCCACGTAGACACCTTCTTTTATCTTTATATCTAATGCCCCAGCAGCTTTCATGCAAAGCATTCTTAATCGTTTACTGTAGGTATTCAACATATCTGGAAATCGTATACCCAATCGCTCGTCATTCATCCCCCTTAATGGATTGTCCGGATGTAAATTGATATGATCTCTTATAACAACAATATCTCCAGCATCAATACCTTCATTTGTACTTCCAGCTGCATTGGATAAAATAAGTTTTTCGACGCCTAATGCCTTTAAAACACGGATCGGAAAACTTAGTTCTTTAGCTGAATAGCCCTCGTAGTAGTGAAACCTACCTGACATTGCAATCACAGGAACCCCATCCAAAAGTCCAAAAATCAACTCTCCAGCATGAGACTCCACCGTGGTTACTGGAAAATTTGGGATTTGCGCATAAGGTACCGAGGATTCAACTTCAATAAGCTCTGCAAGAGCACCAAGGCCTGTACCAAGAACCATCCCAATCTTATATTCGTTCTTGCAATACTGTGAAAGATATTTTCGAGCCTCCTCTACCTGTTCAAAAAGCATAGTTCACCATCTTATTAATCAACGATCATTTTATTTGAATCCAATACCTGCTGAACTATATTGTCTGGCAGTTCACGGTACTCATACTCCTGATTTCTAAGCTTAGGTATAAAACCAGCCTCCGCAATTGCATCTTGGATACCCTGAGCTGTAAACCTAAACTTCGCACCAGCTGCGGATACAACATTCTCCTCAATCATGATAGAGCCAAAATCATTTGCTCCAGCATGTAAACAAAGCTGAGCAACCTTCTTACCAACAGTCAACCAAGATGCTTGAATATTTTTTACATTAGGTAACATGATTCTTGACATCGCTATCATACGAATATACTCATCTCCAGTACAAGTATTTCTTGCCCGTTTTATTCGCTTAAGGATTGTATCTTCATCTTGGAAAGGCCATGGAATAAAAGCAACAAAGCCTTTTGCGTGATCTGGTTTCTCTGCCTGCACCTGACGCATACGAACCAAGTGATCCATTCGTTCCCAGTTGGTCTCAATATGGCCAAACATCATAGTTGCAGATGTTGTAATATCAAGCTGGTGCGCTGCTCGCATCACATCCAACCATTCCTCGCCACCACATTTTCCTTTTGAAATCAAACGTCGTACTCGATCAGAAAGAATCTCAGCACCTGCACCAGGCAAGGAATCCAAACCAGCATCTTTCAATTCAGAGAGAACCTCAGTATGAGTCATCCCATCCAATTTTGCAATATGTGCAATCTCTGGAGGTCCCAAAGCATGCAGCTTTAAGTTTGGATAAAGTGATTTTAATTCTTTAAATAATTTGACATAATACTCAAGATTTAGATCTGGATGATGACCACCCTGCAACAATAATTGCTCTCCACCGAAGGAAAAAGTCTCTTCAATTTTCTTTTTGTAGTCCTCTATACTAGTAATATAACTCTCTCCATGCCCAGGTCTTCTGTAAAAATTACAGAATTTACAATTTGCAATACAGACATTCGTAGTGTTTGAATTTCGGTCAATGATCCAACTAACCTCACTCCCAGGTCTCTGTTTTTGTCTGAGTGCATTTCCTACATACATGAGATCGGCTGTACTTGCCTGCTCAAAAAGAAAAATACCCTCTTCTGTACTCAGAAACTCAAGGTTTAACGCTTTTTGTAATAAATCTTCTACCTGCATATTCATTATGTTCAAATTAGCTACAAAGATACAAAAGCAAAACTTTTCTTATGTCAAACATTAGAAATATAAATGCACTACTGGTACCTAAGTATCTTTATATCAATCTCCAAATTCTGGAGGTTCTGTAGCATGAGACTCTTATCTCCATGCATCAAATAAACCCCTTTAACCTTACTTTGTTTTATATTTTTGACTAAGCCATCAAAATCAGCATGATCAGATAAGACAAACCCACAGTCTGCACCTCTATCTTTTACTGTATTCGGTTTGAGAACCCACCCAGAACTAAGGCCAGCACTATACTTTTCAAAACGAAGCATCCAAGCCGTATTAAAAACAGATGGCGGAACTAAAACAAGAGCATTTCCAATCTTTTTTTTGCTCATACCATCTTTTAGGATTCTATAATCCGGAATCTTAAATCCAAGTTCTCGGTAAGATTCATTAAACTTTGCAATGGTTGGATGTACAAGAATTGGTATTCCATTCCCATCGAGTAATTGCTGCGTTTTTTGAGCTTTCCCAATTGCATAGGCTGACAAAACAGGCTGCAGTTCTTTTTTCATGCAATCTTGATACCAATTTTTAATCCTGGAAACTTCCTCTTGCTCATTGGGCCACCTAAATAGGGGATCGCTAAATGTACACTCTGTTATCAAGAAATCACATGTCAATTGCTCAAATGGCTCACAATATGGATTGTTTCCTGGCTTAAGATCACCTGTTACAACCCAAACCTCTCCAGCATACTCAATACGAACCTGAGCAGAACCAGGCATATGACCCGCAGAATGAAGACTAAGCTTCACCCCATTAAATTCAAAACTACTATTATATTCAAAACCATGCATTGGCGCAATCCTGCCCATACGCAATTTCAAAAAATGTATGGTGTGCCGATGTCCAAAGTAAGAATCACAACCAGAGCAAAAATGATCCGCATGCGCATGAGTAATAACCGCCCGCTTTACCGGTCGAAGTGGATCTATATAAAAATCACCCTTTGTGCAATACAATCCTTCGGCTCGACTCTCTATCAATTTCATATCTGACATTTGATTATGACTTAAGACACAATAAAATGTATCTTTGGGAATTATTCAAAAGAAGTATTAAAAACACCTTATGAACTTCGTTAGTGAACAAGTAATCGAAGAAGCCATGGCGGCTTTTGAGTTGAGTGAAAAAACTGAAAAAACAGTCAAAAAGTCGTTTCAGGAAAACCAACAAATGCTTTACACCTATTTGTTTTCTGATAGTTTTTCCTTTCTGAAGGATGGCGAAAAAGAAATATTTCTCTACCTAGCCCTACTTGTCTATAAATCATTCAATACTGTTAACCCAGACCTTGAAGCTATTGCAGAAGCGACTATTGGTCAATATGAAGAACGAAACTGGGAAAAATGGAATGACGCCAAGGGTAAAACGGTCACTGATAAACTAGATACATTTTTTCTAAACTACCCGCAAGAAGACCTGCTTGCACTAATTGAAGATTCACTGATTGACGAAGAAGAAGAGGATAATTACTTCAACTTCACAAAAGAAGGAAAAGAAATCATGATCATAGGTTTAAAAACCTTGATAGATGCTTTACACGGGCTAGAGGATTAGCCCGTTACCTCTTCAATCAAAAAGAAGCCATCCTCTCCTTGGGCCTGGTATAAAGGCATCAACATTAAACCACTGCGATCTGCATATATTGGTCCATTACTATCTCTGGCAAGTAAAGTCCCAGAGTCTATTGCTTGAAAATTTAAAAAGCCAGGCTGCATGGTAAAATCATCGTCTTGCTCAATATTATGAGCATATAATAATCGGGTCACTTCAGGCAAGCCGTCTGCATATTGCTTAAGAATCTTATCATGATGGCTTTCAACATCCGTAGGATGCACACAACCCAACTCTCTCAAGCAACTCACCATAGCTGAAATAGCTCGATTCTCTGAAAGAGCCTCAACATGCTGACCTGCCTCAAATACAATCGAAGTCATATCAAGATCCCAATAATGATTGTTAAAATAATGTAGAGAAGTTCCTTTAATACCATCTAGCATTCCTAGTACTACTGGAGCATGCATAGACTTGGCAAGCTTCAAACTCTTCTCACTACCATTAGGTATAGAAAATATACCACCACTAGCGGTTGTTGTATGGATATCTAATACACATACCTCACGAGCATCGTAGCGTTTAATCGCTGCTCGTATAGCAGCTAACAAATCGGCAATCTCTTTATCTTCAAAGGTCAAATCTCCGTATACCTGGGACTCTATATCTATTATTTTTTTATTTACCCATGATCTGTTTAGATCTCTTTCATTGAAACGTTTCCCTTGTTCTATAGCTTGAAGGTTTCCTCTAAGACCAACCAAAGCACCTTTGAATTCAAATCCAGCATTCTTTTCTTTCTCCTGCTCAAGCATTTGGAGAAGAGATTCTACGGCATGAATACCTGCAGGTTCATTACCATGCATCCCTCCAATCACAATCAATAGTGGACCTTTGTTCCCTTCCGAATATCTTCCGATCAAACGATTCAAATTATCATCTTTTTTGTTAGGTCTGCTAATTTAATAAGAAGCCTTGAGTAGACAAGTATTGTACATGCAAAAACTGATAAATGTCTTATGTTCAGCTTTATTTTAATTAGCTGATTAATATTTATAACTTTGCGTTTCCAATGTAAAATACAATGAGTAGGAAAATGACATTATCAATTCTTATACCCGCATACAACGAGGAAAAAACCTTGCACCTAATCTTAGATAAGGTAGCAGCGGTTAAACTTGTGAACAACATTGAAAAAGAGATCATAATAGTTAACGATTGCTCATCTGATGATACAGAAGGTGCTATCAAAAGCTATATGGAATCTCATCCAGAGCTTTCAATTAGTTACTATGCACATGAAGTAAACAAAGGAAAAGGAGCTGCACTTCATACAGGAATTCAAAAAGCTAAAGGAGATTATCTAATCATCCAAGATGCCGACCTTGAATACGATCCAGAAGAATACAACATCTTACTAAAACCTATACTCACAGGCTTTGCAGATGTAGTTTACGGATCTCGTTTTATGGGCGGTAATCCACACCGAATATTGTTCTTCTGGCACTCTATTGGAAATAAATTCCTAACCGCATTATCTAATGCCTTCACTAACTTAAACCTTACGGATATGGAGACTTGTTACAAGCTCTTCAAAACGGAGATCATTCAAGGTTTAAATCTTAAAGAAAAACGATTCGGTTTTGAACCTGAAGTAACTGCAAAGATCGCACGAGTTCCAAAGGTAAGAATCTATGAAGTTGGTATATCATACTACGGAAGGACCTACGAAGAAGGAAAGAAAATAGGCTGGAGAGATGGCTTCAGAGCAATCTACTGCATCGTTAAATACAACATCTTCTCGAAAAAATAAAAAAAAGACGCATACCAAATATGCGTCTTTTTTTATAATACCCGGATTAGCATTACTACTCCAAAAAAGATTATTGCTATACCTGATATAAGTGTGAACTTCAATATGAAACCTGATTCAATTCTATGTTTAATCTTAGCGGCCATAAAGACTTTTGCCGAATCTAAAGTTATAAGAGTTAGTATGATCCCAAGAAAAAATAAAAAGGCATCCTGATTGCTCTTTCCTACTAAAACTGTACTTGCAATCCCTGCCCAAAACAAGATAGTAAACGGATTGACCGAATTAATTAAAGCACCTTTCAACATGTGGCTAAGAGGATGTTTCTGCTCAACCTCATCTGCACTCACAATTTCTAAATCATCTTGATTAATCGCACTAGTATCTTTCATTTTCTTTCTGGCCCCAACAATAAGCCCCAAACCAAAGACTGTTAATATAATTCCTCCACCCACGCCAACAATAGGTTCAAAATTTGGGTTCTCAATTACATTCAATAATTCTCCTATTCCAAAATAGGCTGCTGAAAAACATACAATATCACTGCACCAAACACCAATACCAACCATTAAGCCAGCTCGAACACCATACTCGAGACTAGTACTAACAAGCGCAAGCAATAATGGCCCTATCATTATACTCAAAGTCAATCCTAAAAATACTCCCTCGATTAAAGAATTCATCAGCTTATTATATTTGCTATCAGTCGGCGTCTGCCTCCATTGTTTCTAAATTCACAAAGATAAATACCCTGCCAAGTACCCATGGCGAGCGCACCATCTATAATTGGAATCTGAATACTGCTTCCAATCAATGCAGCTTTTATATGAGCAGGCATGTCGTCAGGTCCTTCCTCTGTATGCTTAATACCAGGAATATGCTCCGGAACTAAGCCATTAAAAATCAGTTCAAAATCTTCTCTTACTGTTGGGTCTGCGTTCTCATTAATACAAATTGCAGCAGAAGTGTGTTGTATAAACAAGGTCAATAATCCTGAATTAGGCCAATTCGGAATGCTTTGCCTGACTTCAGAATCGATAATATGATAGCCTCTTGGCTTCTCTTTTAGTTCGATTTTATAATTTTTGACCATTTTTAAGCAAAAATAAAGAAAGCCATAGACATAAACTACTTAGATTTGAGGCATATTAATAATAGTGGAATGGAAGGGATCTTTGAAAAAGCATTTTTGGACAATTTCGAAGGGGAAGTAGAAACAACTTTACTTCATCGGTCGGTATATGCAACTGATGCATCTGTCTACAGAGAACTTCCAAGGGCTATCTGTTATCCTAAGAACACCTCTGACGTTCAAAAATTGGTTGCTTTTGCAGCTAAAAAAAGAATCGGCTTAATACCAAGGGGAGGAGGAACATCTCTTGCAGGGCAATGTGTTGGAGCAGGCATTGTAGTAGATCTTAGTAGGCACTTTAATAAAATACTAGAACTAAATGTAGCTGAAAAATGGGTCCGTGTACAAGTCGGTATGGTGCGCGACGAACTAAACTATCAACTTAAAGATCACCAGCTTTTTTTCGGACCAAATACATCAACAGCCAACAGATGTACCCTTGGAGGGATGTTTGGAAATAATTCAAGTGGAACAAGTTCTATAAGATATGGGACAAGCCGAACCAAAACCCTTGGAGCTAAAGTCGTTCTAAACAATGGACATATCCAAACCTTCCAACGCGAAGCCACAAAACATCAACATCCCGAAGTAGAACGTATACTATCAAATACCCTTTCCTTAGGGCAAGAGGAAGAACTTAAAAATGCACTGAATGAATACTTTCCCAAAAAGGATATTCACAGAAGAAATTCAGGATATGCACTAGACAGTCTTTTAGGTAGCGATGCCGAAAATAACGTATTGGATATCCTTTCAGGATCAGAAGGTACACTTGGAATTTGTACAGAACTCACCCTGAAACTTGATGATTTTCCACCAGAAAACCTTAGCCTTATATGTCCGCACTTCGAGGATGTAATTGAATGTTTAGAAGCTGTTCAGACTTGCATGAAACACCCGCTATATGCCTGTGAAATGATGGATGATGTAATTCTAAGTTGTACAGCATCTAACCCGCTTTATGCAAAGAAAAGATTTTTCGTTCATGGCAAACCTAAAGCCCTACTAATCCTAGAACTTCGTTCTTCTGATCCTGCAAAATTAAAAATACAAGTTGATCATCTAATGAAAGACTTGCAACAGAAAACAAAAGCAAAACATATAGCTGTAGTTGAAAAGGAACAAAGTCAAGACGTATGGGAGTTGCGCAAAGCTGGACTTGGATTGTTAGCAAACTTAAGTACGAGTAGCAAAGCCGTCGCCTGTATTGAGGATACCGCTGTTTCCTTGGAAGATCTGCCTGCTTATATCAATGACTTCACACAAATCATGAAACATTTTGGGCAAGAAGCCGTCTACTATGCTCATGCCGGTGCTGGTGAAATACACTTAAGGCCTATCCTTAACTTAAGCACTGTAGAAGGTAAAAAAGACTTTAGAGACATCAGTGCGGCAGTAGCCAATCTGGTAAAAAAATATAAAGGTTCATTGTCGGGAGAACATGGAGACGGACGAGTACGTGCAGAGTTCTTAAAGTCAGTTTACGGGCCAACTATTTATGCTGGTTTCGTAAAATTAAAAGAGATCTGGGATCCGAATAACATTTTTAATCCAGGTAAAATAGTCTTTGCGCCTCCCATGGATGAAAACCTAAGAGACCAAATACCGTTCAAAGAAAAAATAAAATCAGAGGCACTTGATCAGTCTATCAACCTAATCCAAATAGCTGACAAATGTAATGGATCGGGAGATTGCAGAAAGGGTGTAAACGCACTTGGCCAAATGTGCCCATCCTTTAAGGCATCGGATGAAGAAATACACACCACCCGAGCAAGGGCTAATGCATTTAGGGAATTTCATCAAGTCCATGCAGAGCAAGAGATTAAATTAGACGATGAAGATCTAAAAAAAGTCTTACAGCATTGTGTTAGCTGTAAAGCTTGTTCCACAGAGTGCCCCTCAAATGTAGATATGGGCTTGTTGAAAATGGTTTTTGAAGAATACTATAATAAATCAAGAAGCTTTTCATTTAAAAGATACTTCTTTGGAAATATCTACATGTTCAATCAACTAGGCAGCAAGCTAAATGGGATTTCCAATCTTATTATCCAATCAAAAATAGGAAAGCATACGCTACAAAAAATCCTAAACATTCATCCAGATCGATCTTTGCCAAGGCTCAAAAAATTTGACTTTAGCAGATGGATAAAAAGCCTAGAAACAAGAGAGGATGGAGCGACCAATAACAAAGTTGGATTATTAATTGATGAGTTTAATCGTTTCAATAATCCAAGCCTATTTCCAATGGCAGCTCAAATCCTAAAGTCCATAGGATTTGAGGTGTCCGTAATTGACTTGAAACAAAGTGGAAGAGCACTATTTTCAAAAGGATATATTGAAGAAGGTCGAATGGTCGCAAAACATAACTTGACGCATCTCAATTACTACATAGAAAACAAAATACCTGTAGTTGGTCTTGAGCCCTCTGCCATATCCTGTTTTTGGGACGAATATCAAAAACTAAAAGACCTCGATAAAACTCAAACTTCCAAACTTGCACAGTTTAGTTGGACGTTCAGCAGTTTTCTTGCAGAGTCTTTTGAAAAAGGTCTTTTCGCCAAAGAGGTTTTTAATGCTAAAAAGAGAAATATATTACTACATACTCACTGCCACGAAAAAGCATTGGGAAATCCAGACAAAACCCTTCAAGCATTAAGCATTCCTATTGGACACCATGTACAGCATGTAAATAGTGCCTGCTGCGGAATGGCAGGGTCCTATGGATATGAAAAAGAAAATTACAGCATGAGCCAAAAGATGGCTCGGCTGTCTTTAATTCCAGCTATCGATGAAAAAACAGATGACTGGACCATTGCTGCCCAGGGCATAAGTTGTATGCATCAAATAGAAGATCTTTCCCAAAGAACCCCACTGCATCCAGTAGAAATATTCTATCAAGCTCTTTCGGATCAATAGGCAATTAGACGTCCGCTATATTTATATCCATCTATTTCCAGTTGATAAAAGCAAAGTCCACTAATATTCTCTGCCTGCACGTTTATGCTTGAGTCTCCACTATTGAATTCTAACTGTTGTTCCGAGAGCATTAATCCAGAAGGACTATACATTCTTAATATTCCAATCCGGGACTTATAATTTGCACTAAGCCATATAGTAAATGAATCTTTAAATGGATTTGGGCCAAGTTCTAATTTAGGTCTCAGTTTTAAATCGATAAAATTAGTACTCAACTCGGCTACGCTACCGTCCATCAAATATGCCTCATTTACAAAGGATGAATCTAGCCAGATAAGCTCTGACCATTTACAAGATCGCTTTGCTCTGACGCTAAGCTCAATCATAAAGAAATCCGAGGTCTCATTGTTACCAATATTATCAAAGGCAAAGGTCAAAACACCCTCCCTCAAAGCGTCAAGGTTTAGGATAGATTGATCAAAGCCATAAGGCTTCTTGAAGCCTTCAATTTCAATTGCTTCCGTATCAAAATTTAGTCGGCCCTGTAATCCCAATAATTGACTTAACTTGGTTTGTATAGTTAACGTATAAGACTGCCCCGCTAAAAGGTCCTGATTAGAGAAATAAAGTGGGTATGTTGCTTCATAGTTTCGTTCCTCCACTTGCTTTTCAATCAAGTTATCCACACTGTTGTTTACATCTCCGACCTTTATGGCAAAGAAATCAGTATTAGAATTACTAGCTTCAAGCGGACTATGAATAATGTACTCAGGTATGTCCTCTTGAAATGGGTTTTCAGGGTTGTCAAATTCAAAATTAACGGGTACAAACCTCCACGATTCATTATTTGGAAAGGCAGCATCTAGACCTAAGATGACCTTACGCATCATCACAATATCAATAGTCGTTATTGTACCACTATTATTAACATCAGCGGCAATAAGCTTGTATGGACTGTTTAGTAATTGAATTTGGAGAATGTGTTGTTTTACTCTCACAACATCTAAGGTTGTCACACCCTCATCAATAGGTCCATCATGAAAAGGACGAAGCGTAAATGTATCGTTCTCCAACAGATTATTAAACTCAAAAGACCCCTCGTTATCTGTTAAATTCGTCAATAGTAACTCCTCTAAGTGGATATCTATATCCTCTAAGTAATTTATGTTTTCTGTCATTACTGCTCCAGCTATATGGAGATCATCCGCCAAACAATAACCAATAGTATCCTGTATCACAACCGTTGAAGTACATGAAGCAACATTACCTGAAGCATCGGACACAATAATTGAATAAGTAAATTCTCCTTCCTCTTCGCAAGAAAAACCATAACTGCTAAGACCATTTAAGGATTCAAATACAAATGATAGAGCGTTACAATTATCAACACTTTCTATTGCAAGATCCGAAGCATGAACAAAGACTGAATCATTAATTGTGATCTGATAAACGCTATCTCGACACAGTGCAATAGGAGCTGTACAGTCCTCAACAATTATGTTTACTGTTTTAACTGTGGAATTATCACAATTATCTGTTACAAGATAAGTTGCTTCATAAATACCTGCAGGTACATCAACATAAGGACCAAGTTGATCTCCGTTCGGTATGTCTGTACTTACAGTAAGGCTAGTGGATGATGAACAATCATTTATCACTGGCATAGCCAGCATCAAGTCAGCTAAACAGTTACTTTCATTTAAGCAAATGAATTGCTCTGAGACCTCAACTTCAGGAGCGGTTTCATCAATGATGCTGATTAATTGTGTATGCTGTATAATTCCATCAGAACTATTCTGTGCCCCAAATGAAGAATGGAAGACTAGACTATCTAAAACACCATTTCCATCAAAATCTATTTGAGCATCTACTTCTGAAAAGTCGGTAAAAACATTACCCTGCTGAATATCATAGGTACACCAATTTATTACTGTCCATTCTCTAAAGAAAGCATAGCAAGTATTTAACCCTACATTAAAATCAATATCGTTAAAAGCAGTTGCGATCAAAGCACATTGCTGATCAAATACAGCTGGAGTTTCGTACACTCCTAAAGTATCCGTTGGACATTCAATAACTAGATCCTCCTGAAATCGAACGCCCCAATTATCCGTTTGATTAATATAAATATATTGACTACAAACATCCTTTACAGAGCCTGAGGCATCAAGAACCTGCCAGCTTCGTTCAACATAACCTTCAGTACAATCATCTAACTCAAGTATTACATCATAAACTTCACTGTAAAAACAATTATCGTTGAATTGAGCAACACCAAAGACTTCTAGAACTGAGTAGTCTCCGGCATCAATTGCAGCTAAGTAATCTTCCACAAATATATTGCATTGAATACTATCCGCATCGGGGCAAAATACAAGCTCTGGATCAATATTATCTTGAACAAATACGGTAATCACAGCTTCATTTGTATTACCAAAGCAATCTACTGCCCGCACTACAACGGGAACCGCAGTACCAATCTCAGCACAACAGAACTGAATTGTTTCCGAGAACTCCAAGTTTTGCATTAAGCCACAGAGGTCGGTTTGCTTTTTTATTTCAAAGTAATCTAAACAACAATTGTCAAAGCTACCCTGATCAAAGGTCTGTGCAAGTACCTCATTCAAACCAAGCTCATTAAGACCAATCAAGGATGAAGGTGCAGTAACCATTACAGGTACACTATTATCCTCGACAATAAGTGTTCCTATTTTTATTGTCTCATTGTTACATTCATCTCTAACTTTATATTCAATACTATGCGACCCGAGTCCTAAGCCTGGAAAAGGTATAAAACCACCTTCACTACCGTCTACGCCGTTTTGATAAACTAACTCACCCAGTTCACAAAAAATCGCAACATCAAATGATGAACAATTGTCCGAAACCAATGGCCCTGGGATGTATCCCATAGTTTTACAGAGAGTATTACCTGAGGCTGGAATTTCTGCATTTAGACTTAGGTTAGATGGCAAGGAAACCATCGGGGGACTCACATCAGAAATGAAGATCAACTGGACGTTATCTTCTCCCTGAGCGTTTTCTAATATTACATTATTAGTACACCAATCCAAGACCAGCCAAGTCCTTATTATTACTTGGCTACTTCCGCAAGATGTCAGCACAATATCAGAAGAGGACATAGAATATGAACACGTCACACCCATTAGTCCAGTAGGAACTCCTGAACCGCCTCCTAAGAGCAAAATACTGTCTGCTGGTATATTGGATAAATCGAGTGTTTGCGTATCGGACTGCAGCAATAGAAATGAATCTTCAAGCTTAAAAGTATCAATTACACTTGGTACCAAATCGTATTGGTCACAAGACCAAATAACATTATTTGGAAAATCAACTTCACTCTGCCGAATTATCTCAATATGCTGCAGGCAATCTTCAGAATCATTCCCATAATAATCTACGCCATGGTAAGTTCTATAAAGAGCTTTCTTTCCATCATCACAGAAATCGGTATCGTACCATAATTCAGATGCAATAAAATTGAATACAGAAGCACAATTATCAATTAATATAGGAGCTGGAACATTGGCAGGATCTTCATTACAAAATATTTGTACAGCCTCCTGTGGACAATCAAACACTGGACCAATTAGATCCATAACCATTAAGATACCAGAACAGCTATTTCCAGTGGTTTCGCTTGTAATTACATAATTAAGCAAGTCAAAAGCATGTGTCCCATCAACAGGATTGGCTAATAAGTTCATGTTATGATATACTTCTATAGTATAATTACCAGAAAGATTAGAAGTCAATAAATGAATTGGAAGAACCTCAACCAAGCAGTTGGCGTCTAAACTCAGTTGTACAATATCCTGACAAGACATACTTTGCCCTGTATCCTTTGAAAAGGGTATATCATTAACAATAAATGAATTGGAATAAGATGGAAAATTAAAAAGTGTAGCTATAACAAGTGTGCTATAAAAGAACCATTTTCTTTTATTCATGGGAAACAATTATTTGAAAGTCATAAATTATTTCCGGACTTGATTAACGTGTTTGAAACTGGACAGTAAGGTTGAAAGGTGTTTTTGGATTTTAAAACTTGCGTATTTCTGCAAGGACTTAAATATATAAACTATTTCATATATTTTAAAATACTTTAGTTTTATTTAACACAAAATTCTAGAATAGATTTTGTAATCGTTCCACAAGGTCTTTTGGAACAAAAGGCTTTCTAACATAATCGTCAGCGCCTGATCGAAAGGCTTCTACAATAACGGAATCGTTTCCAATAGTTGAAAGGACTAAAATAGGTGTTGTCTGATTTTTAGTACGTACATGAGTAATCACATCTATTCCTGATGCTTGTGGCATTAAAAGATCTGTAACAACGGCATCTGGTGCCTCATCATCAAATTTATTTATTGCACGTAATCCATTCTCCGCTTTAATAACTTCAAAACCCGCTTTTAATAGATGGCGAGTTATTGCAGTTAATATCATGGGCTGATCATCAGCCACAAGAATTTTTTTCATTTCCCTATTTTTTGATAAAATGCATTAAATCAAGGAGGGATAAACTCAGTTTTCGATAAATGGCAAAAAATTGCATATAACTAGCGTCATATACATTTTTTTTAGATTTAATTAAAGTATATTTAATCGATTCATTAAAATAGGCTTATTTGCTCGACTTATTGGAATTACTTTTCGACCAATAACTAATGTATTTTCTTCTATATCAACGATCTTATCAAGGTTGACAATGTAAGTTCTGTGTACTTTTAGGAATCGAGCATCTGTTAATTTCGTGGCAATATTCCTTAGTGTTCCATGGAAAAGATGGGATCCGTTATTCATAAAGACTTTTATATAATCTCCTTCGTTTTCAAAGTACTGAATATCATCATAAGCTATCCTAATATACTTACCATTTTCCTTTATGTACACTGAATTGGCATGATGCTGATATTGATAATTAAGATTATGAATCTCCAGCGCTTTTTCAACAGCGGTCTGAAAATCTTTCTTATCGATAGGTTTCACCAAAAAATCTGTCGCTTTATAACGGAAAGCTTCAGCAGCATTCTGGCTTTTGCCGGTCGTAAAGATTACCTGCTTTACGTTATTCGCCTTATCGAGGAATTTAAACCCATTCATATCCGGCATCTCCACATCTAAAAATATCAAATCCGGACTATCCATCTTTAGTGCTTCTAAGGCACTATTACCGTCCTCACAAGACCACTTGAGGTTTAAAAAATCGAATTTTTCGCATAACTTTTCTAAGGATTTTCTGGCCATCAGATCATCCTCAACAATCATACATGTTAACTTGGAACTTCTCAATGTTTTAATTTTTAATTAAGAATGCGCGCATTTTTTCCAATTCGGACCTTAACAAAGATTCCTGGCTAAAATACATATCGGCAATATTAGAAAATAAAGCAATTGAATACTTATTTTGAGACTCGTCCTCAAGCTTTCTCTCTAGTTCATCCATCAATAAGCCTACTTGTGTCAAACCAACCATAGAAAAAGATGGTTTCAATTTGTGCACAATAGATTTGGCTTCTGAATAGCATTGCTCTTGGAGTAAGCCATCAATAGAACGAAATTCGACCGCAGAGGATTCAAAAAAGATTTCAAACATTTCTTTTGCGTAATCCACATCACCATCATAAATACTGTTTAAATAATCTACATCAAGTGAGTCGTCGAATTTAAATTCTTCGTTGTTATTTTCCATATAATCTTTTTCCTTCAAGTATTTGATCAAAACTTTCTTTAAGTCTTCTGGGTGAAGTGGTTTCAGCAGAAAATCGCACATACCAGCACGTTCTGTCTCTGTTCTTGTATGTTTCAGACCCGAAGCTGTCAATGCAACCACTGGTGTTTCTTGATTTAAATTATCTGATTTTAAAATTTCTCGACTCGCTTGATATCCATCCATCTTTGGCATATTAACATCCATTAGGATCAAGTCAAATTTTTCCTGATAAGAATATTCAACAGCTAAAAGACCATTCTCTGCTAATTTATAATCAATGCCCCATTTCTTCATAAGGGTAGTTATATACCTCTGGTTGAGATAATTATCTTCAACTATAAGAACAGTGGATTGATTGAGTTGACTGATATCTATTAATTTCTCCTCTTTCTGTTTTATTTGGCTACTCAATTCGTAGGGAATGGAAACACTGAATACACTTCCCTTTCCCACCTGACTTCTTACACCTATAGCTCCATCTTGTAATTCTACTAACTTCTTTGTGATAACAAGCCCAAGGCCAGTGCCACTGTATTGTTCTTCTTTATTATTAGACCCTTGCTTAAATTTCTGAAATATCAAATCTTGCTCACTCTTATCAATCCCAATACCTGTATCAATAATATCTATATTGATGAGAAGATTTGATTCATCAATCTTTTCAATCAACAACTTACAGCATACACTTCCTTTTTTAGTGAATTTACAAGCGTTGCCGATTAGGTTATTCAATATCTGTTTAAAGAGAAGAAGATCTCCATTGACCCACAGGTTATCACTTTCATTATGAACAAATTCAATTGTTACTGGCTGATGCTCCATGCGTATGGAGAATGTTCGAACGATTACATTCAGAACCGAAATAAGGTTAAATGGCTCTTTATTAATCTTAACCTCTCCAGCATCAATCTTTGAAATATCAAGGATATCAGTGATTAGGGAATGTAACATATTTGAAGAACTATCTAACATCTCCAAATACTCTGATTGTTCTTCCGTAAGTTCTGTCCCTTTTAAAAGACTTGTCATACCTAGTATTGCATTCAATGGTGTACGCATTTCATGACTGACATTGGCTAAGAATTGTTTTTCAGCTTCTTTCGCTGCCTCTGCCTGAGATTTAGCCCATTTTAATTCCGACATGGACTTCTTACGACTTGTTATATCGTAATGTAGTCCAATAGTCCCTACTATTTCTTGATTTGAATCAAATATGGGCGCTCCACTTATCAGAACCCAAATTTTCTCTCCACTCTTCTTAATAATTTGAACTTCGTACACATCGGCCTTCCCCATGGCTCTATCTGAAGTCTGTTGCATTAGAATATGTCTTTGCTCGTGGGGCACCAAAATTTCAAGTGCATCTCTGCCCATTAATTCTGATTGAGAATACCCAGTCATCGCACAAAAACGATCATATGCACGAACGACTATTCCATCGTTATCAACCTCTAAAATTCCAAGTTCCATATTCTCGAGGATACCTCTATATTTTTCTTCACGCTGAGCCATATTTGACTCCGTCAAACTTTGTATGGTTACATCCTCAAATAACCATATTCTTGAAACCATCTGATTATCTTCTATAACAGGAAAATATTTCACCTGCACAGTTAACTCATGGCCTAACTTGAAACGCTTTTTCTTCGTTTGTCTAAGTTTGCGCTTGGAAGTTTCATTCAGTCCTGGAATTTGCTTAAGTATTCTTTTACCTAAATCAGAAGTAAAGGCGGATTCGATAGATTGACCGAGGAGGTCTTTGGATGTTTTCTTGAACTTAAAAATGGAAAAAAATAAGTTATTTACAAATTGGATTCCCGAGCCACATCGCTCCAAGATTACAGCTTGATCCATGCTGTTCAAAAACCGAACCAATTCCTTATTATCTACCTTAAGGGCACGCAACAGTTCCTCGTCTCTAGCAACTTCTGCTATACTGTTTTTTAATGCATCTCTGTCTACTCCGCCCCCTAGCCTTGATTTGCCATCCAAAGTATTCATTATGTTTAAATGATATTTAAAACAACAACAACAGAATCAAATAATATAAAATTATCATATATAATATTATGATATTTAGACTCCAATTAAAAGAATTTCTAATTTTTCAAAAAAACCCAATTGACAACCATTTATCGAATAAGAATTTTCAATTTAAATATTTTAACTTAAATTTACCATATTAAGCTTGTCATAAATACTTGACAAGAACGTTTTCAACATCAACCTTTGGCGAGAGGGATGTTAACTTGGTTTTTTGCGGGTCGAATTTTTTTCGACCTGCGTTTTTTTAATATAGATATAAAAAAGAGTAATATTAAGGAAGTGCATAAAAAAAGCCAACTCCGGTCGTGGAGTTGACTTATTTGAGGTCGGGAGCGGATTTGAACCGCCGTACGAGGTTTTGCAGACCACTGCCTAGCCACTCGGCCACCCGACCATGCTTTAGGAAGCGAGGCAAATATATAAAACATTACATTATTATTCCACAGTACTTTGGTTTTTTTAAAAAAAATAAGGCCTTATAGCTGCTACCTTACCAGCGCAACCATACCAGCATACTCATATTCAACACCTTGTACATCATAGACCTTTATAGCATATTGGTAGGATCCCGCAGGAAAATAATCCAAACCCCTCTTTCCTTTCCAACCTTCTGAAAATTCAGTGGATTCAAAAAGCTTCTTTCCGTATCGATCATATATCTCCATAATGTAAGATTCAACCACCCCGCTAACCAATACAGGTTTAAACTCATCATTTTTGCCACTTGGACTTAGTGCGTTTGGAAGGACTATTCTAAGCCCTGGAGTATATTCAAGCCTGTTTGATACTGAAACAATCTCAATTTGACCAAAAGAACTGGTCTCAACTTTTGCAGTTCTTCGAATCTCAAACTCAAGTCCTGAAGAGCGAACATCGTCTGAATCCAATTCATATACTGCAGAAGAGGTCATTGAATCAAAAGAAGCTATTAGAACATCGCCATCTAAAGTGACTTTATAAAGTGAATATTCTTCTGGAGTAACATAATTAGGATACGAATTATCCCAATTAAATAGAAGCATATCTGTACCTGTAGACTCCATCTCTAGATAGAGATTACTAAAGAGCTCGGTTCGAAACATAGAGTCACAGGTGTTTCTAAAGTTCATCTCATAAAAAACTAAACCAGACGAAATTCCCACATCCTCCGTATACCAATTGTCTCCAATAGAGTAAGGTGATAAACCTGCAGATACTAATTCATTCCCCAAATAATCATAGCCTACGAGCTCTGACTGCACTAAAGCCTGTTCATCAAATATTAACCAATCAACTATAGTTGAGTTTCCAGACACAGAAACATTTAAAATCTGATAAGATTCTAACTGAGGAGGAACATTTATAAATTCACAAATCTCATTAGAGGTTGCAATATCACCAGAAGAATAGTAGGCAAATAATTCGAAACAATATTCTCCTGATCCATTTAAAACCTCATAAGGAATACCACCTGATGCTAAGTCAATAGAAATCAAATCTGAAAAACCGCTCTCATATACCACATTTAATTTTAATGAATCAAGTACAATTTCAGCATCCTCCATCAAATACCAGCTTAGATTGAATGCGTTAATACAGTAGTTAAAATCAGCCTTTAAAAACATAGATGATTGTGGTGTATCGAATATAGATAGATTTCCACAATCATCTAGAGCTAAAACATAATAGGATTCAGCTTGAGTAATAGGAGCTATGCTAGTATCAAAATATTCATTTACGTTATACACTGTAGCTATAGGGTTGACACCACTTGGAGTAGATCGATAGATAACATAGCCGTGGTCATTTATATCATTCAATAGGTCATTCCAGTTTATCGATATCCCAAGTTCATTTACATCTAAAAAACTAATCTCTACCAAATCAGGTGGCAGTGAACTTATAGTGTCGGAATCAACAACAGTGCTTATCCCACAATCATAAGTTGATGATAAATAGAAAAACACCTCACCTAAAGGAAGATTGATAAAATCAAAAAATTCTTGAGTAGGATCAGTTACTAGACCAGCGCTTTGATAGGGTCCATCAATATCTGAAGAATAGAAAATTTCATGTTCAACAAATACACAAGGCATATTGTCTACATATTCCCAATACAACGCATCTTCTGCGAAACATTTTATATCAACAGGATCTTGAGCACAACATATACCCCAGCTTAAAAGACCAAAAATTAAAAAAATATACTTACTCATTATCTACAATTTCGCACTTATGTAAGTAGTATTCAATACGTTGTCCTGATTCTGTAAATTTTCTTACATAAACCAAGCCTAGACCCAAAGCATAAACCTCTATGCCATACACCCCAAATTCCAAATGACCTACCTCTTCAATATCATACCATTCATTGACAGAAATTTGTTTTGCAGCATAGCTTTTATCCTGAAAAACAATCGTTGTGTCACCAAGGAACTGACGTTCTTTGCTTATCGTAGTCTTTTGCCCTTGGTAGATCTTGGAATCAAAAGAAATTTTACTGGAAACTTTAGAGGAAGTAGCCCAATCACCAAACAAGAAAAGGTCATCTGACAATATGTCAAACTCCGTTTTAACCCATTCTAATTGCTGAGTATCGCGCTCTATAATACTTTGAGATTTCAACACCACCCCATTTTCTACTAATAATTCCTGAGTCTCTGCCAATAGTTCACCATACACATCCAATTGCTGTCCTAATAGTAAAACTACTGTTTCGTCACTAACCTCAAGGTTATACAACCAATAAAAAGGAGCATCTCCAGTGTCTAAATATCTATATTCCATCAAAAGGGCTGATTGCTTTAGCTGATCAAGAGGCAAATAGTAATTTTCTTGATCTTGATAATTTATACCGGAATTATTGGAACAAGAAGCCCAAAAAACAAGAAGCCCAAAAACTACCAATAGACGATTTAGCATAATCTAATTTTTATAGAAACCATGACAGCATGGCAATTATTTTATTTTGGAACAATTTATGAATTATAAGTTTTTGACGAGGTAGTTTATTAATACTTAATAATTATTGTGCACGCACAATAATATGTATCTTTACACTCCCTATGGCTATTTTAGCCCAGATTATTCAGAATACAAAGCACTTATATATGTTTGGCGTAATTAAAAAAATATTTGGTACCAAAAGTGATCGAGACAGAAAGAAGTTTCAGCCTATTGTTGAGGAAATTAATACTGAGTTTGAAAAACTTAGAACTCTTAGCAATGATGAACTACGTGAACAGACCAATATTTTCAGATCTCAGATTAAAGAACACCTCAAAGATGTTGAATCGCAAATAGAGGGACTTCGAACACAAGCAATAGAAACTGAGGATATACTAGAGAAGGAAGAGCTTTTCAAAGAAGTTGATGAGCTGATCAAAACAAGAGATCTCTTATTGGAAGAAGTATTGCTAGACATAAGACCAAAAGCCTTTGCAGTAGTAAAAGAAGCCGCTAGAAGATTTACAGAAGATAAGAACTTAAGTGTAACAGCAACAGAACACGACAGAGAATTAGCTGCAAAAGCAGGTAAGACATACATCAATATCACTGGAGATAAGGCAACATTTGCCAACAAATGGAAAGCCGCTGGAGGAGATATAGAGTGGAATATGATTCACTACGATGTCCAGCTTATTGGAGGTATGGTACTTCACGATGGAATAATCGCTGAGATGCAAACAGGTGAAGGTAAGACGCTAGTTGCAACCTTGCCAGCCTATCTAAATGGCCTTTCTGGTTATGGCGTGCATGTTGTAACAGTTAATGATTATCTAGCAAGAAGGGATAGTGAGTGGATAGGACCACTACTTGAATTCCTTTACCTAACAGTTGATTGTATTGACAAATATAGACCGCACTCAGCTGAAAGAATAGAAGCCTATGGCTGCGATGTGATCTACGGTACAAATAACGAATTTGGATTTGACTACCTAAGAGATAACATGGTGACTTCCATGGCGGAAAAGGTGCAGAAGAAACACCATTTCGCTATGATTGATGAGGTCGATTCTGTTCTTATAGACGATGCGAGAACGCCGTTGATCATCTCTGGTCCCGTTCCTCAAAACAATGAGATTCAAGAGTATACCAATCTAAAAGGCTCAGTTGAACGCTTAATTGCTGAGCAAAAGAAACTTGCGGCCCAATACCTCTCAGAGGCTAAAAAACTCTTTAAAGAAGGAGTTGAGGGAGTTGAGGAAGGTCAAATGGGTATGGCAATACTTAGAGCACACCGTGCACACCCTAAACACAGACCACTGATCAAGTTCAAAAGTGAAGAAGGGGTTCGTACAATCCTGCAAAAAGCAGAGAATCACTACATGGCTGAAAAAGAAAAAAGAATGCATCTTGTTGATGAACCACTTCTTTTCACTATTAGCGAAGCAAACAGGAATGTTGATCTTACTGATAAAGGAATTGAGTTTCTCTCTACAGGAAATGCAACAACTGATTTCTTTATCATACCAGATTTAGCTGGTGAAATGATGAGCATAGAATCTTTGACAGACATAGATGATCAGCAAAAAGAAGTTCAAAAAACTGAACTTGCTCAAGAATATACGATCAAAACAAGAAGACTTCACGCTATCAACCAATTGGTTAAAGCCTATACACTTTTTGATAAAGGTATAGAGTATGATGTGCAAAATTCCGAAGTAAAAATAATTGACGAATCTACAGGTCGTGTGATGGAAGGTCGAAGATATTCAGATGGTCTTCACCAAGCGCTAGAGGCTAAAGAAAATGTAAAAATTGGAAATATCACCCAGACTTATGCTACCATTACCCTGCAGAATTACTTCAGGATGTATCATAAGCTATCTGGTATGACCGGAACGGCAGAGACAGAAGCAGGCGAGTTCTGGGAAATCTATAAACTAGATGTTGTAGTCATCCCTACCAATAGACCTATTGCTAGGGCTGATAGGAATGATTTGGTTTTCAAGACTGAACGCGAAAAGGTCAACGCTGTAATTAATGATATTATAAAATATAGTGAAGCCGGAAGACCTGTGCTTGTAGGTACTACTACTGTGGATATGTCTGAACGCTTAAGTAAACTTCTTAAGCTTAAAGGTCTAAACCATAATGTCCTTAATGCAAGACAACATCAACGAGAAGCTGAAATCATTGCAGAAGCGGGTAACCCAGGGAAAGTAACCATAGCAACAAACATGGCAGGTCGTGGTACAGATATTAAACTAAGCCAGGCGGTTAAAGACGCAGGTGGTTTGGCAATTATTGGTACAGAACGCCACGATTCTAGACGTGTTGACAGACAGCTTCGTGGACGTTCAGGACGTCAGGGAGACCCAGGTTCATCTCAATTCTACGTTGCACTTGAGGATGAGTTAATGCGTAAATTCCAGTCCGAAAGACTTATAAAATATATGGACTCGCTTGGACATCAAGAAGGTGATGTACTAGAACACAGTATGGTTACTAGATCAATTGAAAAAGCCCAAAAGCGAGTAGAAGAGAACAACTTCGGTATTCGTAAAAGATTACTTGAATACGATGATGTAATGAATATTCAGCGTTCGGCAATATATTCAAAACGTAACAACGCACTTTCTGGTGAGCGTTTAGCAATTGACCTGAACAATATGTTTAATTCGATATCATCAAATATCGTTGAAATTCATAAAGGCCAAAATAATTATATAGATTTCAAACAATCGGCATTAACCTTTATGGGTTTTACGCCAGACATCAGTGAAGAAACATTTACAAACAGTTCAACAGACGAACTGATTGAAGAATTTGACAGTCAATTTAGTGCTTTCCTAGAAAGGAAAGAGCAGATGATTATAGATGCTGTATACCCACAAGCCAAAAGTGTTTTTGAGGCTCAAGGAAACAGATATAAGCGTATTGCTATTCCGTTCACAGACGGAAGCAACAAAAAAATACAAGTTTCTGCTGATTTAGAATCAGCAGTTGACACAGGTGGAAAGTCCATCGTAAAAGATATTGAGAAGACTATTACCCTTTCAATACTGGACAACAAATGGAAAGAGCACTTGCGCTCTATGGATGAATTAAAAGAAACATCAAGGGCTGCATCTTTTGCTCAAAAAGATCCTTTAGTAGAATATAAACTAGGTGCTTATAAGCAATTTGAGAACCTTATTCTTTCTATTAATGAAGATGTTACTTCTTATCTTTCGAAAGGTACAATCCTTTTTGCTGATGGCTCCAAATTAACAGAAGCTAAGCAAGAAAGAGTTAATATGGGTGAGACTAATAAAAGTCCTGAAGAGATTGCTCAAAGGCGAGCTGCAATGTCTGCCGGACAAAGACAATCTAAACCAGCCACCGTCAAGCGAGAAGATAAAAAAGTTGGTCGGAATGAACCATGTCCATGTGGAAGTGGCAAAAAATATAAACAATGTCATGGCTAATAGATGACATAAGTCTTTTAAAAAGAGGGAAATATCAATTTTCCCTCTTTTTTAAATTTAATAGCCCCCTTTGTCTGCAATAAACTTTACTTACCGAACTACAAGCATTTTATTTGTGTTTGCCTTATAATGCTTAATACTCTTAAAGATATATGGATATAAATAATTACTTAGATCATACTTTACTAAGCCCTACTGCATCTACCGATGACATTAAAACGCTATGTGAAGAGGCTATTGAAAATCAGTTTGCTGCTATTTGTGTTAGTCCTTACTTCACATCCTTTGCATCCAAATTGCTAAAAGAATCCCAAGTAAAGCTTGCGATTGCGATTGGCTACCCCTACGGCTATAGTCCAACTGTATCAAAAGCAGCTGAGATAAAATGGGCTATTGATCATGGAGCTGATGAAATAGATGCCCTTATCAACTTATCGGCATTAAAGTCGAAAGATTACTCTTTTGTCAGAAATGACATTGAAACATTGGCAAGAAGCGTTAGTATGAGAGGAAAGAGTATTAAACTTATCATTGAAGAGAGTTTACTAACTGAAGAAGAGTTAGCAAGAATTTGTGACTATTGCATCGAAAGTGAAGTAAACTTTGTCAAAAACTCTACTGGCGTTTTAGGTACTGGCGCAAATCCAGAAATTATTCAACGTTTGAGAAGCCTTCTACCTAAGGAAATAAAAATCAAAGCTTCTGGAGGGATTAAAAATAAACAAGATGCCTACGCTTTAATTGAAGCAGGAGCTGAAAGAATAGGCTCATCATCATGTCTTAAGCTTATATAAATAGAATATTACTTAAAATATATTGGGGGACTATTTCTATAAAATTAGTCCCCTTTGTTATATATTTAATAGTCCTAAGCTAAACCAGTTTAAGGACATAAATATTTTAAAAGATGTTAAATACTAACACTGCTATTGTCGCCCTAGTACTAGTCCTGAGTGGACAAAATCTTATTGCTCAAAGCAATAGCAAAGTGGATTACACCATCAAATACGAACCTAAAGTAGAGGCCTTCCTTGCAGAGGTTCTTGATGTTAATCAACGAACAGAAATACAAAGGGGCTGGCAAATTCAATTACTTTCGACAGTAGATCGAACTGAATTGGAATATCAGATGAATAAATTTGAAAGTTTATTTCCGTCCCTTGACTCTGACTGGGTTCACGAAAGGCCATATTATAAAATCAATGTTGGAGCTTTCCTGAAAAGAGAAGATGCTGTGCGTGTGCTACATATGGTACAAGAGGAATTTCCGTCAGCAATCTGCAAAAAATCAAGTAATCTAAAGAAAACTACATTTCTCAACTAAATTTTAGTCAAAGTATATATGGCTAATGCTATAGGAAAAAAGATCGACTTAATAAGCGTTTCGCTTTACTTTGGATTAGTCTTAGTAGGCTGGCTTATGATCCTATCTGTTGAAGCAGACCAGATTGATCTAAATTCCTTCTCGGATATATTTAGTAACAATACCGTTCGATCACAAAGTATTTGGATCCTTATAAGTTCAGCAATCTTTTTTGTCTGTGCAGCGCTAGATCGAAAATTTTGGATCAACCTTGCCTATCCTTTATATGCTTTAGGGATTATTCTATTAATAGGTGTGCTAGTCTTTGGAGTAGAGATAAAAGGAGCTAAATCATGGTATAGAATTGCTTCCTTCTCCCTCCAACCGTCTGAGCTAGCAAAAGTATTTACTAATCTTGCCCTAGCTGGCTACCTAGGATCTTATTCTATATCCTTAAAAAATGTAAAAACCCAAGCAATATCTATTGGGCTCTTCTTATTTCCAATGTTGATAATATTAATGCAACCAGATGCAGGATCTGCACTAGTTTTCTTTGCTTTTTTCATTGTTTTATACAGAGAAGGATTCCCAGCTAATTATTTAATAACAGGGGTTATAACGCTTATATTACTTATCCTTGGCCTTCGATTTGAAGCAATGAGCATCATTGCTATAATCTCAATAGCAGCCTCCTTTTTCCTAGCCAGTCAGCAAAATAAAAGGAACATATGGTTCCTCCTTATAATAGCCATCATCACTGTAGTTTATTTTCTTTTTAACAATCAAATGGTCTTCTATTTGTATGGAATGCTTATTGCCTTTATTATTCTAAGCATTGGCCATTTCAGTAAGAAAGGAATTCGACTTCCACTCATCACCCTTTTTGCTGGAGTCATTGCATCCTGTGTCGTTTATTTGGCAGACTTCTCTTTCGAGAATTTAAAACCACACCAAAAAGATCGAATTAATGTTTGGCTTAATCCTTCTCAATGCGATCCTCAAGGCTCACTTTACAATCTAAACCAATCCAAATTGGCCATAGGTTCTGGAGGTGTTAAGGGTAAAGGTATTTTTCATGGTGATCTTACTGCTGGCAATCATGTGCCTGAACAAAGTACAGACTTTATTTTTTGTACCATAGGAGAGGAGCAGGGATTCATTGGTTCTTCAGGCATCATAATATTGTTCATTCTACTAATCTTGAGAATTATCAAATTAGCAGAAAGACAGAAAAATTCATTTTCAAGAGTCTTTGCCTATGGAGTTGCCTGCATACTTTTTATTCACTTCTTTATCAACATTGGAATGACCATGGGACTTGCTCCAGTCATAGGGATTCCACTACCTTTTATAAGCAAAGGAGGTTCTTCTCTATTAGGTTTTTCTATGCTTATGGGTATACTTATGAACCTAGACAGACACCGGAATCGTGTTTAAATTAGGTCTCTCCTGGTGAAATATTCTTTTATTCAATTCTTTATTACCTTTGTAATCCTTTTAAACTAAAACTAAAAGTTCTGGATTTCAAGCTAATTTCAAAAGACGAGAAGAGTAGTGCCCGTGCAGGAGTCATTAAGACAGATCATGGCGAAATAGAAACACCTATTTTCATGCCCGTTGGCACTATAGGAACAGTCAAAACTGTTCAACAGAGAGACCTAAAGGAGCAGATCGAAGCACAAATCATTTTAGGAAATACATACCATCTATACTTAAAACCTGGAACTAAGATCCTAGAAAATGCAGGTGGACTTCATAAGTTCATAAACTGGGATCGACCTATACTTACAGATAGTGGAGGTTTTCAAGTATACTCCCTAAGCCAAAGGCGTAAAATCACCGAAGAAGGTGTTACCTTTCGATCACACATCGATGGATCAAAGCACTTTTTCACACCAGAAATCGCGATGGACATCCAACGCAGTATAGGTGCTGATATCATAATGGCCTTTGATGAATGTACACCCTATCCATGCACCTATGAATATGCCCGAAAGTCTATGGAAATGACACACCGTTGGTTAAAACGATGTGTGGAGCATGTAAACAATACAAAACCAATCTACGATTATGAGCAAACGCTTTTCCCAATCGTACAAGGTTCAGTATTTAAAGACCTTAGAGCAAAATCTGCAGAATTTATAGCCTCTATGGATCAACAAGCTAATGCAATCGGAGGATTAAGTGTCGGAGAGCCCGCAGAAGAAATGTACGAAATGACTGACCATGTCTGTCAGATCCTTCCAAAAGATAAACCCAGATATCTGATGGGAGTAGGAACACCTGCCAATATTTTAGAGTGCATTGGTCTTGGTATCGATATGTTTGACTGTGTTCTTCCAACCAGAAACGCAAGACACGGTCTAATTTACACCTCAGAAGGCATTATAAATATAAAGAACGCCAAATGGAAAGATGTTCATGAACCTCTAGATCCGAACAGTACTTCTGCCACTTCTAGGGAGCATACAAAGGCATATGTGCGTCATTTGTTTGCTGCAAAAGAGAGCCTAGGTGCCCAAATTACATCTATGCACAACCTTTCATTCTATCTTTGGTTGGTTAAAGAAGCAAGAAAGCATATTTTAGAGGGTACGTTTAGCGTATGGAAAGATGCAATAATGCCTAAGATTACGAGAAGATTGTAACGCATGCGGATTAAAAAACTAGACTTGTATATAGGAAAGAAATTTGTGCAAACGTTCTTTTTCGTTTGCCTCATTTTTACCTTAATAGCTATGTCGATAGATTATATCAACAAAGTTGACAAGTTTATTGAGCACGATCTTTCTGCCACTGTTATATTCTCTGAATACTACATAAACTTTGTATTCTGGATCAATATGCTGCTTTGGCCGATGTTCTTACTTATTGCAATTATATTCTTTACATCAAGAATGGCCTACCAGTCTGAGATTATTTCCATTCTAAATGCAGGCGTCCCTTTTAGAAGATTTCTTTCAAGCTATCTCGTTGTGACAGGTGTTTTTACCGCCCTTCACTTATTTGCTAATCATTATGCACTTCCTCTGTCCAATCAAACACGTTTGAACTTTGAGAACAGCTATATATACGAGCAAAATGACAAAGGAAAAACAAGAGACATTCAAATGTATACCAGTCCAGATGAAAAAATATACATCAGAAATTACAACAAACGAGACTCTACGGGAAGGACATTCAGACTTACACGATATGAAGACTTGCAACTAACCTATTTACTCCAAGCCAAAAAAGTTAGTTTTCTTGAAGACCCTAATCGCTGGAAAATTCACGACTATGTGATTCATACATTCAATGGAAACAATGAAGCGATAGAATTCGGAAGAGGTCGATCAATGGACACAATAGTCAATATGCATCCATCTGATTTTGTGCGATATATCAATCAGAAAGAAATGGTTACAACACCGGATATGAACAACTTCATTGAACGTGAAAAAAATCGAGGCCTTGGAGGTTCAAAAGCCTACTTGGTTGAACGCACAAGACGTACAGCCGAGTCAGTAAGTATGCTATTGTTGTGTATTCTTGGAGTATCCATTGCCTCCCGAAAAGTACGCGGCGGAACCGGACTGCACCTTGCACTTGGAATTTCCATAGGTGCTGCAATGATATTGATGTCTAAGTTCTCTGTTACCTTTGCAAATAGCGAAAATGTTCCTTCGACGCTTGGAGTTTGGATACCAAACATCATATTCAGTATTATCGCTTATCTTACAGTGCGAAAAGCACAGAAATAAATTATTTCCATTCGGTATATATAGGTATGTCAAAGGATTTTAGCACTAAATTATTAAGGTGGCAGGAAGATAACCCTCGTCCCTTAGCATGGAAGGGAAGCAAAAATCCCTATCACATCTGGTTATCTGAAATTATACTTCAACAAACACGGGTTGAACAAGGAACCCCTTATTATATCAAATTCACAAGTAATTATCCCACGGTTGCAGATCTTGCAAATGCACCCGAAAATAAAATCATGAAGGACTGGGAGGGCTTGGGCTATTATTCAAGAGCCCGAAATCTTCATGCCTCAGCCAAATACATTCATGAAACACTAGGCGGTAAATTTCCTGATACGTATGAAGAGATTCTGAAATTAAAAGGAGTGGGTGTATATACTGCAGCAGCTATTGCCTCCTTTGCCTATGATCTCCCCTACGCTGTGGTGGATGGCAATGTCTATAGAGTCCTTTCCAGAATTTTTGGAATACACTTGCCCATAGACTCTACAGCTGGAAAAAAATACTTTCAAGAGGAGGTAAATAAACTTTTACCTAAAGAAAAAGCAGCAGCTTTCAACCAAGCAATTATGAATTTTGGAGCAAAGCATTGCACTCCAAAACTACCAGCTTGCAACACTTGCCCCTTCACCGAAGACTGTGTTGCGAAAAAAGATGACCTAATTGGGGACCTACCTCGAAAAAAGAATAAACTCTCAAAAAAAGCAAGGTACTTCAATTATCTTATACTTACTGATTCGGCATCTGTACAGATTGTAGAACGAATATCTAAGGATATTTGGCAAAACTTGTTTGAGTTTCCTTTACTAGAAACTCAACAGGAAACAAATTTGAATCAAATGGAATTACTGCTTGAAGAACAAGCCTTGTTTAAAGATAAGTTTGAGATATCATTTATTGGTGGCGGTAAACAAACTTTAAGTCATCAAATCATTCATGCAAAGTTCTATAAAATAGAACTAAAAGGCTCAAATTCTCCTTTTACTATAGAAGGCGGTCAGTTCGTGTCCTTCAAAGATTTGGCTAACTTTGCTTTCCCCGTGGTTATTAGGGACTTTATTTCTAAGAACATCTATCAAAGCAGTTTCCTTCTTTAACCAATTTTAAAAAAATCTAAACATCAAATGTTATGGTAAATCGTGTAATACTTATAGGAAATCTAGGGGCAGACCCAGAAATAAAATCACTCGAAAGCGGTGTAAGTGTGGCAAGGTTAAGAATTGCTACCTCGGAGAACTATAAAGACAAAAACACCAACGAATGGAAGGAGGTAACTGAATGGCATACAGTTACTATGTGGAGAAGTCTAGCCGATAGGGCTGAAAAATCGCTCAGAAAGGGTATGCAAATCTATATTGAAGGAAAACTAACTACTCGAAAGTGGACCGATCAAGAAGGAAAAGAAAGATATTCTACTGATGTCGTTGCCAATTACTTAAGAATTGTAAATAAAAGGGATGCAGTAGAAATGGGCAACAACCCAGGAATGCAAGAATCTTCCGCTGGCGCAATAAGTAATACGCCACAGACTGAGAACTCATCCTCTAATGAAGAAATGAGTGACGATTTACCATTCTAAACAAAAAAGGGCAGCCTCACAGCTGCCCTTTTTTGTATACCGTTGACATTTTTCATATAATTATCTAGCTATTCAACAGTTTCATTCTTAATTTTATACCTATATTGAACTTATCATTCTTAATTAAAGATATTCTTCTTGGACTTAGACCTTCCTTCCAGTTACTTTTTCAATAAATTTTGCTTCCTCTTTTATCAAAGTGGGCAAGACATTCAGAATGTCGATAGTTCACTCCTAATAATGTACATCGCACTATTAATTGTGTTGATCATTGGTTCTGCACTCGTTTCTGGCTCAGAAGTTGCCTTTTTTTCTTTAGGACATAATGAATTTGCCCTTCTCGAAAATGAAGAATCTAGACAGGCAAAAGCAATCCTAAAATTAAAAGAGGCCCCAAGATCCTTGCTTGCTACTATACTAATAGCAAACAATTTTATCAACATTGCGATTGTTCTAATATCCGACCTCATCGTAGAAATGAGTCTGGGCAATAATGCTTTTTTCAATTCGGCACAACTACTGAATGAACGATTGGGGCTAATGGAAGTTTCTAGCTATCAAAGCCTTCTATCAAACTCAGTAACTGTAATAGGAGTTACCTTTATATTAGTGCTCTTCGGAGAGATTACTCCAAAAGTATATGCACAGGTCAATAAAATGAAATTGGCAAAGTTTATGGCTCGTCCACTTATCTTGATGTTAAGAGCCTTTAAACCACTTGCTTCCTTCCTCGTAAAAGGATCAAATCTAATCGAGCGAAGATTAGAAAGAAAAACAGACTCAAACTCTCCATCAAGAGCAGAAATTGGACAAGCCATAGAACTCACAGTAGTTGATGACACTACAGAGAATTCCGAGATAGACATTCTTAAACGTATCGTATCGTTTGGAGATGTAATGGTTAAACAGATCATGACAGCCCGGGTAGATGTCATAGCTATTGACAAAGAAATGGACTTTAGTGAAATACTAACAATTGTCAAAGATAGTGGCTACTCCCGTATGCCCGTATTTGAAGAAGATTTTGATAGAATCACTGGTATCCTTTACGCTAAAGATCTTCTCCCATACTTGAATGAGACTAAGACTTTCAATTGGCAAAACCTTATTCGAGACAATATCATTTTTGCGCCAGAGGCAAAGAAGATAAATGTCATGTTAAAGGAATTCCAAAGTTCAAGAATGCACCTTGCTGTAGTAGTAGACGAATACGGTGGTACACTAGGGATAGTTACCTTAGAGGATATCCTCGAGGAAGTTATTGGAGACATAAAAGATGAATTTGACGATGAGGTGGAATTAGTTTACCAACGCCTAGATAAAGATAATTTCATCTTTGAAGGGAAAACATTGTTGAATGATATTTACAAGATATTAGACATCGAAAGCAATTACTTTGAAGCGATTCGTGGAGAGGCAGACTCTATAGCAGGGCTACTTTTAGAAATAGCAAAGTCAATTCCAACTATCAATACGGAATTCCGATTCAAGTCGTTCATATTTAAAGTCATATCCGTTGACAAGAAAAGAATTAAAGAAGTAAAAATCACCAGAACATAATGAGAAATAGTTTCTTTGGAATCCTAACAATTTGTACCCTGCTCTTTGCATGTACCGACAGTACGATCTATAATCCCAAACCCAGGTCTTACCCCAAAATCAATTATCCAGATAGGGCTTTCACGGACTTCAATACTTCATACTGTAACTTTTCATTTAGAATGCCTGCATATTTTGAAGTTCAGCAAGACAGTACTTACTTTGATCTCAAACCAGATAATGAATGTTGGTTTAATCTTTACTTAAAGGAATTTGATTGCACAATTTATTGTAACTATGTAGAGGTTGGAAAATCAAAATCCTTTAAAGAACTTAAAGAAGATGCCTTTAAGATTACATCCCAACACAACAAAAGAGCCACATATATTGATGAAATTCTTCTTCAGAACGATTATGGTGCTCGAGGTATAGCTTTTGAGGTAGAAGGCCCTGTTGCTTCTCATTATCAATTCTATCTGACTGATGAGGCACAGAATCATTTTTTCAGAGGTTCACTCTACTTCGATTCACAGTCTAAACCAGATTCACTAAGGCCTATGTTAGACTTTGTAAAACAGGACCTAGATTCCTTGTTTTATACCTTTAAATGGGAATAAAAAAAGGGGCAAATTAGTTTGCCCCTTTTTTTATCGTATTAACATTAACTCGCCCCTAAATGCTCGATTTTTATTTACCGAGGGACAAAATACAACTAAATCGTAATAGTAAACATCCATAGGAGCAGGAGCAATTCCTCCATTCCTTAGGTTTATATTTCCATCCCAAACGCCACGATCAGTATCTCCAAATCCTGTCTCAAATACAAGCTCACCCCAACGATTATAAATGCTCATTCTTTCTAACTTCTGGGCACTCTTAAAATAAATAGGCCCAAACGTTTTATTGGCATCATCCACAACACTATTCGGCCTAAAAGCATTAGGAACAGAAACACGATCTAAAAAACAATCTGAATCTCTTTCTGAAATATAGGTACCTGAAAGGCTTTGTAAACAACCATTTGCATCCAAAAATTCAACCGAATATTCCATTGTATCCAAGCCTTGAAAACTAGTCGCAAAACAGGTATCACAATCAAACCAAGACGATTCATACCAATTTATTGAACTCGCAGAGCTTAGCGTGTCTCCACCTGAATCCAATAAAACACAGGCAACAGATTCACCAAAACAAACTGTTGTGTCTGATGGGCTTACTGAAAACCCAGCTAAGCCCGACTCAACCAACTCTAAAATATACAAGGTGTCCATATCAGCAGGACCCTCTTGAAAAACTTCATAGATGCCGGGTTCTGAGAACGTTTCACCGAAAATTGAAATCGTGTCGTCACAAAAAAACAGCAGGGAATCAACCTCAGTTGTATCTAAACTCATGCTGTAGTCGTTTACCAGATTTATAGCTTTTAAATCGGTAATATTCAAGAATAATACTGCAAGAACAGTTCCGATTTTCAAAAATCGGCAAATCAGGTAACTCATAGTGTGTCAAGTCTTTTCATGGTACTACTTGCAAAATTATCTTATAAATTCAAATAACACTGTAATTGACTGAACAGATTTAAAAAAACTTGCCCTATTTATTATTTTTCACAAATCGGAGAGTGGACTCTTCGGCCATTTTCCGAATAATTACTTCAGTTCTACGGTTATATTGGTGTTCGTCATCCGAACAATTAACACCATCCGAACATGAATTTCTGAGTACTTCCTCTCCTTTTCCTACTGCTCGTACCCTATTATCATCTATCCCTTTTGCAATAAGATAATTCTTTGCCGAAACAGCTCTTTCTTCTGAAAGAAAAAGATTATAATCCTTCTTCCCCCTCGAATCCGTGTGAGCAATTAGATCGATTTCTATACTAGGATATGCTTTTAAAATAGTAGCTAGAGCATCCAGTTCAAGGGCATCCCCTGTGCGAATTGCAGACTTATCAAAATCATAATAGATATTCTCAAGTACAATAGTTACCCCTTCTTTAAGGGACTCTACAAGAAATTCAGTACTAGATTTTTCCAACTCAAAAAGGATATCCAGCTTTGCGATATCAGGTTCCTCTGAACTCAAGGGAGCCAAAGACATCTCAGCGGTTTTATAATCTGCAGCAAGTGTTTTCAAGCTATACTTATATAACTTTCTAAGACACAACTCCACCCTTCCATCAGCATCAGAGTATACTATTTTTTTCTTGCGTTCTGTCTCATCCAACACTTCAACTTGTATACCCTCAAGTACCCGTCCACTTTGTTTATCCTTTACATAAGCCGCAACAGATACGCAATCTGTCTTTTTCATTGGAACAACGATCTCCCGCTGGACATTCTTAGAAACAAACAAGTCCTCTATAGGTATTTCAACAGGATCATATCCTTCTGCCATTACACTTAGTATATAATCTTTACTCTGCACCAAGGGTAAATATGCTTTTCCATCTTTCCCGGTGAATTCATCTGGTTCTCCCACAGAAAAAAGCTCCTTTTTAAGTAGCTCGAAGTTAAGTTTTTCGTCTGCAGAATTATCAAGAGCCACCTCATATACAGCTGCATCCTCAAATCCACCATCTGATTTCAACAAAAAGGATCGTATCTCTGCATTGTTGATAAAAGATTTATCTTCAACATCAAACACTAGCACTACAGATGGAACTTCCACTTTTTCTTTGATAAACGGTATACCGCCTTCGAAAGAGAAACTGTAAATATCGTCTTTCCCCATGCTTTCACTTCTATTTGAGGTAAAGAACCCAAAATCTCCCTCTTCACTAATTAGCATTCCAAAATCATCCATTGAAGAATTGAATGGCGTTCCGAGGGCAATAGATTTCCAACTATCCTCACTTTCTAGATCGACCATAAAATTGTCCAAACCTCCCATACTTTTTTTATTATCCGAGGCATAAAAAAGAAAGCCAGAATCATGGGTAAAAGGAAAAGCTTCATTGAATTTTGTATTGACCTCCGGACCAAGATTTACCGGAGACGACCAACCATTTTTTGTCCATTCGACAAAATATAGATCATAGCCCCCTCTACCTCCAGGCATATTTGAAGAAAAATATAAGCGCTTACCGTCCGAAGATAGACTTGGATGCTGACATGAGTATTCATCTGAATTAAATGACAATTCTTCAATATCCTCCCAATCGTATTCCCCCTTTTTCGCTCTATATATCTTAGTACCAACTTTTCCAGAAGTATCCGTATACTGTTTTCCGTCCTTATAATTATTTCGTGTGAAAAAAATCACATCCCCAGTTATATTAAACGAACAAGGCCCTTCATGCAGGTCTGTATTGATTGTTCTGGAGAAGTTCGTAGGCTCTGTTGGACGATTTAGACCATCTAAATCACTATAGTATAGGTCAAAAAATGTTTCATCAATAGATCGATCGACATCCCCCCATTTCTTTCTAGAAGAGACAAATACAATTCCATTCCTGTAAAAGGCGGGAGAAAAATCTATGCGTTCAGAATTTATAGCGGCAGTATTATCAAGCTTAACTTGATTCCAATGACTGGGTTTGTCATATTTATCCTCAGAAGTCTTGGATTTCACTTTGTTTTCCTGAGCGTAAATATTTGCACTCAAAAGAACCAACATACCTAGACATAACCCGAATCTATAGATTTCGAAATTTTTTTTCATTTAGATTGATTTTGAACTTCACTGATTACTATAATATAGTTATATATAATTTTATATAACGCAACAAATCACAATTGAAATACAAAAAACAAAAAAAATTACCTTGTCCTTGATATTTAATCTACATATATCTAGGGTTACCTATACGTTTACTTCCTTTCTTGAGTGCTCGATATTTAATCATAATCTCAAAAGAACCTGCACTATAAGTACTAATAGAACTAAGGGTAATATCATAGCTAAAAGCCAATAAGGTCTTTGGCGATAGATAAGTCCCTATGATTAAGTTTGCTGATTCAATAACACCAAAGTTTCTACCACCGTTTCTGTAAGTAGCACCCATATAGAGTTTATCTTCAATGTTGTACATTAGGTTGAATTCCAGATTTAAATATGACTCCGATACATACCGAATCAAAAGATTTGGCTGTAGAGCATTTCCCTTCTTTAGTTCGATATCTCCACCTCCCATAAAATAAAAATGCCTTACACCAATACTTTGGCCGACCTCCTCAGGAACAAATTCAATGTTTTCCTCTATCATCCCAGGGATTGAGAATCCCAAATAGAATTTCTCAGAACTGAAATAGGCTCCCAAGCCTACATTAAAGAGGAATTTACTTTGAAATCCAATTGGAATACTAAGGTCTTCTTCTAATGAATGAATAGAAACTAATCGTTCATCACTATAATCAACTCCGTAAGAATTCAAATCTACATTCATTCCCATAAGCATTGAACTACCTCTCCCCAAACGCAGTCTATAACCATAAATAGCGCTAACCGTTTGTTCTGAAGTAATACCGGCTTTGAAATTACTTATCGTCAATCCTCCACCAACTCTGTTATTCAAAAAAGGCATTGAAAAACTAGCCTTCTGAAGATTAGGCGCTCCGTCCACACCTAGCCATTGTGACCGAACCTGAGCAACTAAAACCGGGGACTTCTCTTCAACGACAAAGCCAGGATTATAAAACAGTTTATTCATCATGAAATTTGATGTTAAAACCTCCTGCTGCGCAAAGGATCCAAAACAAATCAAACAAAAAACTATTGTAAGTATCTTTTTCATAGGTTCTAGCATTAACGTTGAATATGTAAAAATCCTATTAGCTCTTGTGAACTCGGCGAATACTGAATAATATAATAATAGGTCCCGGTCGGCAGCATATCACCACTCCAATTGTTCTCATAACCAGTTACTTCAAAGACCTTATCCCCCCATATATTGAAGATCTGAACATAATTATCTGGATAATTCGGAATACATGGAATTATAAACTCATCATTATAGCCATCTTCATTTGGAGTAATAATATTTGGTATAAAATCACAATTTGTATTTTCACCTATATTGATATAAACCGTGGCAATGCTGCTACTTCCACACAGATTACTCTGAAGTTCATATTTAAAAGAATCAATGCCTACATAATTCTGGTCAGAAAAATAACGTACCGTATTCTGTTCTAAATTAATCGAACCATGCTCCGGTTCCGTCAGGATGATAAGTTGATCCAAATCCAAGTCTGAATTAAAATCATTAAGCAATACATCAATGAGAATATTTGTCCCAGCAAATTCAATAGCCACAACATCATCTATAGCCTCCGGTAATAAGGTATAATTGACAAGCAATTCTTCTCTATAATCTAATCCACAAACCCCGTCCAAAAATTCAAAATAGAAAACATTAGCTCCTTCCACTAAATTACTAACATTAGTGTTGTGTAAATTGACATCCTGAAAAACAATATTTTGATCGGGTGAACTCCATACTCCCTCGTAATCCGTAGGTTCAATTCCGTTTAATTGGAATGTGCCATCACCACAAATATCTACTACCACATCCTCAATCATAGGAAA
Organism: Sphingobacteriales bacterium; assembly: GCA_042091035.1. GTDB lineage: Bacteria > Bacteroidota > Bacteroidia > Chitinophagales > Saprospiraceae > AM-2324. The sequence goes on from JBELIG010000001.1 coordinate 60,610, forward strand.
TTCATTTAAAAGACGAACATTTAAAGTATCTGAAGAGGCACCACATCCATAATCAGGCAGATTCCAATAGAACTCATACTCAGTTTGAGTATTTGGATTCAAGTCTATAAAGGTGGATGTATTTCCTGGTATGGTTACTATTGATTGCTGACCTAATGGCTGTGTCCAAAAACCAAGCGCAGGAATATTTACCGAAGATTGAGCACTTACAAAAATGCTTTCTTGCAAGCAGGTATCAATATCAAGTCCCACATATGCTTGTTCTTGAACTGCAATATAAAGTGAAGCCGTATCACGGCTGTAATCTTCACAAGCACCATAAGTTAAACTCCATTCGAAATCATAATATACTTTAGGATCAAGACCGTCCACTTTAGTACTTGCTTCCTGTGGGCTTATAAATATTGGATCACTTGAATTAATGGATGACCAAATAGTCTGAATTTCAGCTGGAGGCAAATCTGCTATCAACTCAAAATAGTCATCATTCTCACAATACCTAAAGGTATCCATACTTATAAAAGCTAGATTATCAGGCTGGCTAAATATAGTGACCTCTAAAGAGGCAGTATCCTCAGACACACAAGACTCTGACATACCCACCACTTCAAATTCTATCAATTGCTCGCTCATACTTGGAATCAATGTATTTTGAACCTCCCAGTTTGCGGGCCCAACCATACCATCAAAACCAAATAACACAACTCCATCCTTCATAAGTGCATAGTCTACTCCAGGTTCTGGATTCTCCAAGAACAATTCAATGGGCTTGGCAAGGTCTAAACAAAGTGAATCGAACAGAGAAGTCAATTCAACTAAGGCAGGTAATGGTTTTACTAAAATATCAAAACTGTAAATATCTGATTCACAGCCTAATTCCTCATACATAAAACTATAAGTATATAGGTTACTTACACTTTGCTGATCATTAATTTGACAAGCATCTTCAATAACCGTGTTTCCTGGCAACTCCCAGTCTATTGATCCATCAAGTCCTATACAATTCAACACACTTATGTCGATACTTTCATTTGCACAAACAGAGGACTCATATGCTACATCCAATTCAGGAAGTACCAATATTTCGTAGATCGTACTATTTGAAAGCTCAGAAAGGCAATTATCTTTTGTCAGGTATTGAACCTGTAACATATCGAAATCATAATCATTGATATTTGATAGTAACAATTCTGGCATTGTAGTATCAATAATTAATTCGCCTTGGTCAAAAATCCAAAAATATAATGAGTCATTAGATATGGAATTCGTCTGAAACAAGACGGCTTCGTTTTCACAAAATATATAGTCATCAGCCTGCACGTTTGGGGAATCCAAGACCGGCAGTTCTTCAGGTATATCTAGGATTATAGAAATTGAATCAGAAGAACAATTTGTAATTGTGTCAAGAAGAATTAAAGTATAACTTCCCGAATTGATGGAACCAGGGTTGCTAATATTTAGTAATGAATCAGTGCCTATAAGATCGCCATCAAATAACCATTGCTCGGCTAAAAGCATATCTGAATCAGATTCATAAGACAATTCCATAACAAAATCTGGCCCTTGATAACAATCTGGAACATTGTTCTCTAATGAAATAATTTCAGGATTATTAAAAACAGTTAGTGTTAGGGTGTCGGAGTTTTGACAACCTGGATATCCATTATCTACATCTAGATAATATATACCAGATACTGGATTATTGATAGTATGCTTAAACCCGTTTTCCGTTTCGCCACTTGGCAAGGTCCAAGTATAGATAAGGTCTGTTTGAAAACTTGCCTCTAGGTCGTAACTACTTTCAGAAGAACATATCTCCTCTTCTGAAATTATCTCAGTAACAGGAATAGGAATGACATCTAGCGTCACCAAATTCGAAGTATCTGAAGTACAACCATTTCCGGCGGTCACAACGCGATAATCTGTTTGATCTGTTAATTGAATATCAATCAATGTAAATTCAGAATCAGCTGAACCAAAAACTTCATCGCCAATAAAAAAATATGCTGTAACCCCCGTGAAATCGCCACTTGCTGTAAATGTAACCTCGGCACCTTCACATACCAACTCACTATCCGAAGCTAAACTAGGCGTAGACGGTTTTTCCAATACTTCGACCTGAATTTCTAAAGGAAGAATAGCACAAGAAGGTAGAATCGCATCAAACACTTCCAGGTTGATTGTGAAAAGTCCTGACATGTTCGGATTATAATCCTCTACCAAAGCTGTTTGACCTGATGTTCCAACAGGTATACCAGGACCGGACCATACATAAACCCAATCTGGGTTATTCGATTGGGAAACAGATAATTCCAAATCATCAAAACGACAAACGCTAATCATTGTATTATCAATTACCGCTACTGGCTGTTCGACTATTTCCACACAATAACTCACTAAAGAAATTGCAGAACAACAATCTTTAAATACTTCAACAGCATAACAATGGGTTCCAGCAGTCAATCCATTTCCTAAATTAAAATTGGGCGTATTTGTCGTTGTTATTATTTGTTGCTGTCCAAATTCGTCAACCTTATACCAATTATATTCTGCATCAGTAATTCCAGCATAGTTAGAAATACTTAAATCCACATTCGTACCGGCACAAATTAATCCTGTAACAGATGCTTGAATCTCTGGCTCTGGCAAAGCAGAGGTACTAACAGTAAAAGTGCTGGTTTTGGTACAGGAATTTGGTCCATCGACTACAAGCGTATAAACGCCACTGTAATCAACCCCATTGATTATGGGAATAGCAGGATCAGAGCTGCTTGAAATTTCAACATTATCTGGATTATACCATTTGTAAGACAACAAATTAGGAAGGGAACTCGAAACGTTTGAGAATAGGAATAAGCTATCACTTAAACAAACATTTACAAAATTAAGCAAGGTATCTCCGTCACAGATAGCTGCATAAGAAGGGTTCAAGGCTGTTTCTTGTATTACAAGGTTACTGGTACAACTGGATTGATTCCCTGAGTCATCAATACCTGTAAGGGTAACGATCACAGAGCCATTATTTGCATCCGTACAATCAATTTCTGTTGGCGATGTAAAAAGGCTACTCAAGCCACAATTGTCAAAACTTCCATTATCAAACTGGTTTACTTCTATCTGAACTGGATCTAGGTCCAAACTATTAAAGTCTATGCTTGCAAAAGGAATACAAATCATACTGGGACTAATGGAATCCTTTAAATCGATAGTATAAGAACACGTATCTGAATTGCCTGCAGCATCCGTTCCGATAAAAAATATATCATGTTCACCTATCGTTAATAACTCTGAATAATTAGATGAAATATCCGTTATTGGAACCGTCCCTAAAAATGGAGTTTCGTCTAAATAATATTCAAGATCCCATGTATTATACGTTAACGAAGCAGACACTTGAGAAACCGAATCAATCTGAACACCGTTCAACTCAATTAAGTCATCACAGGGATTGATTCCGTTTTCATCTACTCCAGGTGAAAAAGGATTGTTTGCAATTAAAATAATTTCTAAATTTCCATTAACTACGTTGCTCTCTATTAAAGCCTGATCTAATGTCAAATTAATAATTGATGCTTCTAAACAAGAACCAGATGTGACGTCACTTCCACCGATCTCTGTGTTTCCTATCAGAGTCCCATCTACAAAAAATACCGAATAGTATTCTCCGGCCTGATCAACATCTCCCTGCAAGTTTATCTGCAAACTTGCATCCCCGACTTGGTTAGAAGAAATTCCAATAAAATTAAACCAAACTGTATCAGCTACCGATAAGCCCAAGTTAGCGTTCACGGCGAACGGTAAGTATTGGTTGGCTAAATCAATTTGATTCAACAAGCCAGGGTTACAATTATCTTCAATGAGCGATGGAAGAGTTAATAGAACATCAAGTTGACAACTATCTTCCGTTAAGAATACCTCAACAGAGGAAGAACAACTAAGCGAAGGTGCTTCCTCATCTACAACCTCTATTATATTTGAACAAGTCGTCGAATTTGATCCACAATCCAATACTCTGAATGTAATATTATAAACCCCAACATCAAGAAATTCACTTACTAAACCGGAAGGTCCAAGTGGCTCAAAAGCACCTCCATTTAAAGCATAAAAGTAAGATAAGCCTTCACTTGAAATGGCATCATATGATAAATCAATTGTCGCTGTACTACTTACTCCACAAATAGGATTAATACCATTACCGATGCCTGAAAGGGGTATATTGGGTTCTAGTTCTATCTGGATAATTCCATCGACTGCCCACTCCATAAATAAAGCTAGAGGAATAGAAAATTGAGTCTGAGATACCCCACATTGCACAGCAGAAGGTGAAGTTATACCTAGCTGAATCCCATCTTCCCCATAGATATTCATAAACTCTTCTGAGCCTTCTGCATCCACATTATTTAGGGTAAGAGTCATACTTAAATCGCTAGTAGGACTTATTGATGTAGTAGGAACCTGAATCGCAAACTCAAGTCCAAAAATAATAGTTTGATCATCTGAAGAGGCTTGCAAGATCTCCGTCTGTGAAATATTAACAACAGTATCCTGGCTCATACAATTGTCTATTGCAAAAGGAGCAGGTATATCTAAATTTGCACCACAAAGGCCATCCTCTGCAGATATATTAATATCTGAACCGCAAAAACTTATTATTGGAGCAGAAGTATCAATCACTTCAAAACTCTGGGTAAATTTATCTTGGTTTCCACAATCGTCCTCTACTACGAAATCAAAAGATTGATTCAAGAGAATACCAGGACTCAAATCACAAGACAAATCATCCACTATGGCGGGATCATTTGTTCCCGCGTTCAATACAGTCCAATTAAGATTTACAGCTCCAGTACATGCGTCTGCAGCGATTGCGCCGGCATAATTAGTTATCCATATTGAAAAAAGTGAATCTAAATTTATATTCGAAGAACAAGCAATACTGAAGTCTGAGCCTGAAACACTAAACACTGGCGCAATAGAATCAATAACAAATATATTTTGCTTGACACTGTCTACATTTGAACAAGCATCTTCAATATAATAGGTACGTTCAATTTCATAGGTGTTTATGCAAGTCTGATTGATAATGATATCTGTTGTGTCAATCATAAAACCAGAGCAAGCATCGACAATTCCCGATGGTCCCATTATTGTATCCAAAGCAGCGACTTGGTCACATAACAAAAATATACTGTCTGAAGGCGGTCCAGTAAATAATGGTGGGATGCTATCTATAATCTGAATTTGCTGAGTATCTACTGCAATATTCATGCAACTGTCTGAAACAGACCATATTCTTGTCAAAAGCTGCTCACTAGGGCAAGATAAGGTATCAAAAACATCTTGATAAGTTACTTCAAATATTCCTGAGCACTCGTCGACAAGGGCAGTTGGTGCTCCAAGAAATGATGGATCCAGATTTACGCCACAAGAAACAACCGTATCAACAGGCACCGTAAAGACAGGTGCTAAGTCATCAAGCACTGTTATCATTTGTGAATCAATAGATACATTTCCACACGAATCTGTCAAGGTCCAAAATCGTTTATAAACAAAATCTCCAGAACAAGCTCCGGCAACAATCAGGAAGGAAGAATCCACAGATAACAAATCAGCTCCACAATTATCAAAACCACCAATCAGTCCATTTGATAAGATTACATTAAGATCATCAACACAATTAATAGTCGTGTCGGTTGGAACGATGGCAGTAGGGCCTGTTGTATCTGGCTCCATATAAACTGTTTGAAACAGAGTATCCTTATTGCCATAAAAGTCTTCTGCCACAATCATATTAGTAACCTCTATTATACTAGGTCCACAGTTATAATCTGGAAGATCTTGAAGCGGAAAATTATTCAAAGAAACGCCTCCAGCTACATCACAATTATCATCAACTAGATATATTGCTAAGCTTGGAAGTTCATCTGGACACGTCAAATATATTGTATCAACCTCTAAGTCTAACTGAGGTGCAATCGTATCTTCAAAACTAATCTCAAATACAAACAAACTATCATTCCCTTGATCGTCTTCATACCTGAAGTAGACATCAAATTCGGCCTCACCCAATATCGTTTCATTAAGATCATATCCCGTAAGAATAACATCTAATGAATCTATTGTGATGACGGCACCTGGTATATCAGAACTCACAATGGGCAGCACTCCACTTAAATCAAAGACAGCACTACAATCTATATCTAGAAAAAAGCTTGTCTCACCAGCATAGGAAATGTTGAACTGAGCTTTCAGTTCATAAGAATTCATACTCACTAGTAAGAATAATAAGCAAGTAAATCGATTTCGGATACTCATGTATATATGTATAAAGGGCCTTCACGCAAAAGTGAAAGCTTAATCTTTTCCAAGTTGTTATCACCGCAAACCAATATGGTCTTAATGATCGAAAAAGTAAAAAAAAATGGGCTTAATAAATGCCTCCAGTTTTACACATTAGGTTGCAATAGGGATCTTAGCCAAAAATCGCATACCGACTTTTGGCTAAGATTAATCTGGTGAGATAGAACGATGTGACTTACAGTATTTATTTATTTCTTTTTAGCATAGGGATCCTTACGACCTACTAGCTTTTTATCTTCAACATTATCATTCAGGTAGGTATTTAGCTGATCAATCTCTTGATTCAACTCAACCTGCCCAAATTTATTGATACGAATTTGAAAACCTGATTTTTTCTTCTCGTCTTCTTTAATATCGTCCTTTTTCATGTTGGGAGTTTTTCTTGGCAAAAAAATATTTTAAGCACCTTTTATACCATCAAAGGCAGAATAGGCTGCTGTCATACGTTCATTAACTTCACTTTTTCCTAGAAGTTCCATCATCTCAAACACTCCAGGACCTTTCATAGTCCCAGCCATCCCAATTCTTAAGAAAGGAAGTACATTACCGAAACCTAATCCGTGCGCTTCCATAAAAGCTTTGATTGTGTTTTCGATTGAAGCCGCATCAAAATTCTCAAGTGCTACCATGTCAGCTAAAAGCTTCTCGAAAATGCCCTTTTGCTCTGGTTTCCACTTCTTTCGAATTGGTTTCTCTTCATAATTACGAACTTTTTCAAACAAATAATAACCTACTTCAAGAAAATCGGGTAAAAACTGTACTCTTTCTTTCATCAATTCAATGCATTGACCAAGATAAGCATCCGAACATTCTATACCCTTTGCCTCTGCCAAAGGCTTTACAAGCTTCAATAAGTCTGCATTTGAGCTATTGATTATATATTGTTGATTGAACCATTTTGCCTTATCAAAATCAAATCTTGCGCCCCCTTTACTTACTTTATTTAAATCAAAGGCCTCAACCAATTCCTCTAGTCTAAAGAATTCTTCCTCAGTGCCTGGGTTCCACCCTAAAAAGGCAAGAAAATTCAAAACTGCTTCTGGAAGGAATCCAAAATCTCTGAATCCTTTAAAAGAATCTTCTGGCTTATCAGAATTCCAGGATAGTGGAAATACAGGAATTCCCAATTTTGCACCGTCCCGTTTACTTAATTTCCCATTACCTGTGGGTTTCAGGATAAGCGGAAGATGCGCAAATTGTGGCATGGAATCTTCCCAACCCAAATACTTATATAATAACACGTGATGCGCCGTAGATGGCAACCATTCTTCGCCCCGAATCACATGAGTAATCTTCATTAGGTAATCATCTACGACATTAGCTAGGTGGTAGGTTGGCATACCATCTGCTTTCAACATAACCTTATCATCGAGTTCGTTAGAACTAAACTGAACATCTGACCTAATATTATCATTGAAAGCGACACGCTCATCCGTCGGAACCATAAGTCGAATAGTGTATGGAGTTCCTGCATCAAGCATACTTTTTACCTCATCTTCAGCAATGGTCAGGCTATTACGCATCTGATCTCTTACAGAATGATCATACTTGAAACTATGATTCCCTTTAGCCTTCTCCTCATTTCTTCGAGTATCCAGCTCCTCCGGAGTGTCAAATGCATAATATGCATGTCCGTTTTCCACCAGTTTTAAAGCGTACTCTTTGTACATAGTTTTGCGCTCAGACTGCCTGTACGGGCCATAATCACCCCCAACACTAGGTCCTTCGTCCGGAGTTATGTCTAACCAAGCTAAAGCTTCCATAATGTAATCCTCTGCACCGGGAACATATCGAGTCTGATCTGTATCCTCAATCCTTAAGATAAAGGTACCACCCAATTTTTTTGCTAACAAATAGTTATACAAAGCAGTACGAACACCTCCTATGTGCAATGCTCCTGTTGGGCTGGGAGCAAAACGAACTCTACAATTTTCCATTATCTTATTATTATTCAGAAGCTAAGCAGCGAATTTTCACTAAATTGCGTTATAAAAATGTAGCACAAAAATAAGTGCTTTTTTGGGCTTAAAAAATTTAATTCAATTATACTCCGACTATAAATAAATGTATCTAGTAAAAACACCCAGATTAATTCAGAATTTATTCCCAAATTTTAAGTGGTCAATTCCAGTAACTGAGAAAAAGGTTTACTTGACATTTGATGATGGGCCTATTCCTGAGGTGACTCCCTGGGTCCTAGATTTATTAAAAGAATACGGATTTAAAGCTACCTTCTTTTGTGTTGGTGAAAATGCACTCAAATATCCTGAAATTCTGGAACGAATCACCGCTGAAGGTCATACCGTTGGAAATCACACCTTCAACCATACAAATGGGTGGGTGACAGAAAACATAAAATACTTCCACAACATAAGAAGATGTGCTCATCTTATAAATAGTAACTTATTTCGACCTCCATATGGAAGATTAAAGCCTAAGCAGGCCCAATTCATTCAAAGACATTATGATATTATCATGTGGTCTTTATTAAGTGGCGATTTCGATCCAGCACTAAGTAAGGAGATGTGTTTGGAAAATGTTGTTTCCAATATTCACCCTGGTGCTATTATCGTTTTCCATGACAGCCTGAAAGCCCATAATAAACTTAAATATGTGCTACCAAAAACCTTAGATCACCTAAAGCTTTTAGGGTTTAGCTCCGACTGTATACAGCCAAGCCAAAGAAATCAATCAATCATTAAGACTGCATAAAAAAAGGGATGAAATTCATCCCTTTTTTTATGCCAATAACTCTTTAACTATTCTACTAAGCACAGCTCCGTCTGCCTGCCCCGCCAGTTCTTTAGAACAAGCACCCATTACCTTGCCCATGTCGCGCATAGAACTTGCTCCTAAAGCCTCTATCTTTGCTCTGACAAACGCCTTAAGATCATCCTCCGTCATTTGCTTAGGCAAATAGTTCATAATCACATCTACTTCTTCCTGCTCAGCATCGGCAAGATCATCTCTAGATTGTTCTCTGAATATTTTGATAGACTCGTTACGCTGCTTGACAAGCTTTTGCATCATCTTGATTTCATCAGTGGCAGTTATCTCACTACCCGAACCATCAGTCTTTGCCAATAAAAAAGCTTGTTTTATAGCCCTTAAACCTCTTAATGCTGCTTTATCTTTTGCTTTCATTGCAGCTTTTAAGTCTGTCATTATTTTTTCTTCTAGTCCCATATCAAAATTAACGATTAATTATTTTCAAGAATTAATTTAGTCAGATCGGAAAATTCTTCAACGCTTAACATCTCAGGTCTTTTCGAAAAGACTGGATCTGAGAGGATTTCTTTATTCTTCACTGTTCCTTTGAGCGTATTTCTCAGCATTTTACGCCGCTGACTGAAAGATAACTTAACTATCGATCGAAAAGTTTTATAACTAACATCTATTCTCGGGGTTTCTCGGCGTTTTAGTCTAATAACGGCTGATTCAACCTTGGGTGGTGGATCAAACGATTCTTTATTTACCTTAAACAATAACTCCACATCATATAATGCCTGAGTCAATACACTTATTACCCCGTAGGTTCTTGACCCTTCTTTCGTTGCAACACGTTCTGCCATCTCCAATTGAAACATCCCAACCATCTCGGGAATGATATCCATATTTTCAATAGTCTTAAAAATGATTTGCGAACTTATGTTGTATGGAAAATTACCAATCAGACAGAATGGTTCGCCTTTGAACACATTTGCTAGATCTACCTTCATAAAATCTTCAAATATAATGTGGTCCTTTAATTGAGGATAATGCTCGGTAATATAAGACACCATATCCCGATCCGCCTCAACAACCTTCATATCATAGTCCTTTTCTAATAAGAACTTGGTAAGCATACCCATACCCGGTCCAATCTCCAATACTTTACCTGTCTCCCCACTAAGAGTCAAACTATTTGAAATATCGGATGCAATTGAATCCTGTACTAAAAAATGTTGCCCAAATGATTTCTTTGCCTTCAAACTCATCTTTTTAAATATTAAATCCTCACAAAGGTATAATTACTTGCAATATAAATTAGGTATATTGTTCATGAGGTCAAGGAAAGTTCTTAATGGTTAAATTCAGATCAAGGAATTTTTTCGATCTTATTATACTTAACAATAATATATTGTTCAATTACAAATTGTGTAAGAATGAAAAAAGTCAAGGTAGGAATAACGATCGGAGATATAAATGGAGTAGGACTAGAGGTTATTTTAAAAACCCTCTGCAACCCTATGGTCTCGAAAAATATAACCCCTGTGATTTACGGTTCTACGAAAGTCGTTTCCTACCATAAGAATATTATCAACGACATAAATATTTCATACCAGTCCGTCAACTCCACAAGCCGCCTTTATGAGGATAAGATCAACATCTTCAATTGTTGGGAGGAAAACGTAAATATAAATTTAGGAACACTAAATGAAGACGGAGGAAAATATGCCATGCTTTCGCTAGAACAAGCTGTAAAAGATATTAAAGAGGGGAATATCGATGTTATTGTCACCGCACCTATCAATAAAAAGGCAATGCAATTAGCTGGCTTCCAATACCCGGGCCATACTGAATATTTTGCGGATCAATTCAAGGGCAGCCAACAATTAATGCTGATGACCTCTGAAGATCTTAAAGTAGGTCTTGTCACAAACCATCTACCCTTAAACGAAGTTGCTGAAAGCATTACAAAAGAGACCATTCTAAAAAAACTAAAAATTCTAAATAATAGTCTAAAAATGGATTTCGGCCTAGAAAGGCCTACCATCGCAGTATTAGGACTCAATCCACATGCAGGAGATGAGGGAAGCATAGGAAAAGAAGAAATCGAGATTATAAGACCAGCGATTGTTGAGGCTAAGAAAAACAACATGCTTGTCATGGGACCTTTCCCTGCAGATGGATTCTTCGGTTCTGGAAAATTCAGCAAATTTGATGGAATATTAGCAATGTATCATGACCAAGGTCTAGTACCTTTCAAAACACTTAGCTTTAATAGTAGCACTAATTTCACAGCAGGACTGCCTATAATAAGAACCTCGCCTGATCACGGAACAGGCTTTGATATCGCAGGTAAGGATATGGCGGACTCAAAGTCATTTCGATATGCAATTTTCAAAGCTATAGATATTTACCGTTCAAGAACACAATACCAAAAAGATGGTGCTAATCCACTTAAAAAAGCCTCAATCAAAGTAGATCGTGAAAACAGAAATGAACTAAAAGATCTGCCGCAAAACTAGGTCGTACAAAACTAAAAAGCTTCATTTGTTTTTTATAGCATTCAAATCGACTAATTTTCTTATATTTGTCGATATTTTATTCTGTAACATCCTATTTAAACACCTCTCTTGTAAATGGAAAAAACAAGATACACAGACCAAGAATTGGCTGAGTTCGAAGCTTTGATAGATAGTAAACTAGAAGAAGCATATAAATTATTGAACTTTTATAAAGGCCAGCTGCAAGATAAAAGCCTTAGCGGAGATGCAAAACTAAGAGGTTACGACAATAGTGCCGAGACCTTCGAAACAGAGAATATCAACATGCTCGCGGCTAGGCAGTCGAAATACATCAAACATCTTGAGAATGCTAAGCAAAGGGTTATCAATAAAGTTTATGGAATATGTAGAGAGTCCGGAAAACTTATTTCCAAAGAACGACTAAAAGCAGTTCCACATGCTACACTCAGCATTGCAGCTAAAAAATCACACTAACTAATTATTGTAATTAATAACTTTTTACATTATTTGCTTAATTTGGAACTTCTTAAGAATTCCAAATTTACCGGTAGTCCGTTTTCTTTATCTGGATGTTGGTAATTTCAAAACAGATTTGATGAATAGCATTACAAAAAAGTCATTGATCCTGATTTTCATAGTTCTCTTGATAGATCAATTACTTAAGATCTACATAAAAACGAATTACACATACAATCAAATAACGTTTCTTTTTGGATTAGATTGGGCTCGAATCCATTTCGTTGAAAATAAAGGAATGGCCTTCGGATGGGAAATTGATTGGACCTATGGAAAATTGCTCCTAAGTCTATTTAGAATTGTTGCCATAAGTCTGCTTGTTGTTTATATAAAACAACTAATCAAAGAAGGTTTTGGATTCAGTCTCATTTCCTGTTTTGTACTCATACTAGCTGGAGCCATAGGAAATATGATAGACTCTGCAATCTATGGTCTAGTCTTCAATGAATCTCTTTTCTCTGAGCCAGCTCAATGGACGATCAATAATCCAGACGTTAAGGGATATGCGGATTTTCTCCACGGAAGAGTCGTGGATATGTTTCATTTTCCAATAATTAACGGAACAGCTCCCGAGTGGATGCCAATAATTGGCGGAAAGCATGTAGAGTTTTTCAAACCTATTTTTAATGTTGCAGATGCTGCAATATCTATAGGTGTATTCAATCTTCTTCTTTTTAACTTCTCCTACTTCAAGTCAAATGAAGTACCAAAAGGAACAGAGGAGACACAATCTTCAAAAGAAGAGGTCTCCGAGTGATTCCTATTGACTTTAATTTATTCAGCAAGAAAACGATCAATTGATTCAATTGATTGATTTACTCTGTCATAATTTATCTCATAATAGATAAATTTTCCATCTCTTTGAGTATCTACTACTCCAGCCTTTCTTAGAATCCTAAGATGCTGTGATGTAATTGATTGCTCTAGATTTAGGGTATTATAAATCTTGTTTACATTAATTTTTTCATTCTGATCAATAAATTCAAGAATTCGCATTCTCAATTTATGATTGATGGCGCGAAGTATCTCTGCAGCATCCTGTAGTTTATCGTTGTCAATGTTTACTGTTGACTTTCTCATGGGCGTCTCCTTTTTGAATTTCTATGAATAGTACGTATTAAATATCTAATAATGTTGATTTATTATATAATTGGTAATAAATCACAGTTGTAGATATGTTAACAAATTGATAATGGTGGGTTATGTAGAATCGCAAAAAGACTTTCAGGGAACTAAGAACAAATGCCCTAGATATGTAATGGATTAATTCTGATTAGTCGTTAAGATCGTCAACAAAAGATGAAATCTGTGCTAAACGTTCTTTGTCTAATGAATAGTAGATAAACTTGCCGTTACGATCTGTAACCACTACCTGTGCTCTCCTAAGGATTGCCAAGTGCTGTGAAGCAACAGATTGTTCCAGTCTTAGTTTAATGTAAATATCCGTTACGGTCATTTTATCATTCTCTTCCAACAACTGAATAATTTGTTGTCTTCTGTCATGATTGATAGCCCTAAGGACTAATACCGCTTTTCTAACTTCGGTGTAGTCTATGGGAATTTCCTTCTTCCCTTTTTTCAAGACTACGAAATCGTCTTTCTGTTTTCCCATAATAGTTGTGTTTATAGTATTCTCATTAAAAATTTAGCACTGATAATAAATTATTCTTATGCGAATAAATTTGCTATCGTTTTTTAAGCTATAAACAAAATAATAATTTTTTTACCTTAAATGTGGGCTTTAATTAATATTATTTTTTCATATTGTATTGTATTTTGCCATTTTTAGAGGTAAAAAAATTACTAGGTCGGGCACAATGCAAATATTAAGGAAAGAAATATTTGTGTTTACTAGAAATACTTCTTTTTTGATTTCACAATGTTGGGCGGTTTTAGATAAAAAGGTATAGTATACGCGACATTTTCCCAGTCTGAAGACTGGTATTTATCCCAACTTAAGGAAGCCATCATAGGGGCCATAATAGCCACCTCTTTGAAGCTGAATTCCTCCCCTTTTAGGTAGTTTCTAGACTTCTCTGCGGCATCCCCAATTATAAGTATATTTTTTTTTGTTCCAATTGTTATTTTTAGAGCTTCTTCATCTAAAACAAAAGATTGAGCGTCAATAATTTCCGACCCGATTTCATCATATGCAATCATATAAACCTCATCTCTGCGCGCATCAACCACTGGAACGATGCAATCCAGCGAAGAAAATTGATCCATCAACTTTGCTTGACTATTTAAAATTTCAAAAGACGAATGCGCTAGCATCTTCAAATCTGCACCAAAACACAATCCCTTAGCAACAGAATAACCCACACGTAAGGCAGTATAAGACCCAGGACCCGCATTTACTGCAACTGCATCTATATCATTGATCTGTAAGTTATTTGCTTTCAAAAGCTCATCTATAAGCGTTGTTAGCTCTTTTGCATGAGTGAAAGTACCCTCCGCAGTTAGAGAAGCTATTACCTTATCCCGCTTACTCAAAGCAATGGAACAGATTTTTGAGGAGGTTTCTATATTAAGAATGTTCGCCATTATTTTTAGTATTCTACTTTTACAAAGGCCTAACCTTAAATGATAAATCTTATATTTGCCTTGCTTTTTGTCTGAAAGCCACAAATTTAATGGACAAAATCCTAAAAATAAGCTTAATATGCTCGATAAATTAGAGGAAATATATTCCCGGTTCCTAAACTTGGAAGAACAAATGTCTGATCCTGAGATCATAGCGGATATGACGAAGTACAAAAAAATCAGCCAATCTTACAAGGAATTAAAAGAAATCGTAGAAGCATATAAAATCTACAAAGAGACCGTGGAAGGAATTGAAGCAGCGCATGAGATGCTCAAAGAGAATGATCCTGAAATGCAGGAGATGGCTAAAGAGGAACTTTCCACACTAAAGAAAAAAGAGGTTGAGCTTAATGAAGAAATAAAATATCTGCTCATTCCAAAAGACCCAGAGGATTCAAAAGATGTGATCATCGAAATAAGATCCGGAACGGGAGGGGACGAAGCAAGTATTTTTGCAGGGGATCTATATAGAATGTATTCCAAGTACTTCGAGAACAGAGGTTTCAAAACAGAAGTTGTAAGTATCAATGAAGGATCTGTTGGAGGCTATTCTAAGATCGTCCTAGAAATAAGCGGCGAAAATGTATTCGGTACCCTGAAGTTTGAATCTGGAGCGCACCGAGTACAACGCGTTCCTAAAACTGAGTCTCAAGGTAGAGTTCATACATCTGCAGCAACCGTAGTGGTCATGCCTAAGCTTGAAATGGAAGATATCAACATTACTAAATCCGACCTTAAAGTTGATACCTTCAGATCTAGTGGGGCAGGAGGTCAGCACGTAAACAAGACAGAATCAGGGGTTCGATTTACACACCTTCCTACAGGAATAGTATCAGAGAGTACGGACGGGCGTTCACAAATAAAGAACAGAGAGATAGCCATCCAGCGTTTATATTCCAAAATATATGAAGCACAACGCGAAAAGCATAATAACGAAGTAGCGAGCAAACGTAGGTCATTGGTTGGATCAGGTGACCGTTCGGGTAAAATTAGAACTTATAATTATCCGCAAAATAGAGTTACAGATCACAGAATAAACCTAACGCTTTACAATCTTGACAAAATCATAGAAGGAAACTTATCCGATGTGATTGAAGCACTGCAGGTTGCAGAAAATACAGAAAAGTTAAAGGCACAAGAAGAAAGTTAGGCTGCCTCTATTCTGTTTCCATTATAAAAAGGGATTTTTCTATATTTAACTAAAAATATATGAAATCCCTTTTTTTATTCGTCCTACTCTCTATTAGTACCCTAACCTTCGGACAATCTCCCGAGCAAATGTCTGTATTCGGGTTTCATGAATTAAAGACCTACGAAAAAAATATCCTTACTGTGGCCATTGACAAAAGAGCAGAAGATTCTCCTTTTGTAAGCTTCGCCATCAAATCAAAAGTGAACAGCATTGATCAAATTCAGTATAGACTCAAAAGCAAAACAGAAATAACAGACTGGTTATCTCTTAAAAATGACAGTCACAATATGAATACAGAAAAGGATATCAGTAGCCTGATTTTCCTCCCAAATTCTATTAAACATATTGAACTTCGCCTAATGAACTACAATCCTGAACTTGGCGATGAAGTTCACTTATTTTATCCCAACAACTCCATAAGTGGTCTTCCTCTAGTGAGAGGACAAGAAGAAGCAGAATGTCCATGCCCTCAGCCCACTTTTAAAGGTAGAGACCAATGGTGTCAAAGCTCTAATTGTCCAGTTGACATAACACCCATCATTACTGAGGTTAGTCACCTAATCGTCCACCACACCGCAGGCGCAAATACATCATCCGACTGGTCAGCAGTTGTATTTTCAATATGGAATTACCACGTAAATACAAACGGGTGGGATGATATTGGCTATAACTGGCTTATAGATCCTAATGGGGTTGTCTATGAAGGGCGTGCCAACAATATTCAAGGTGCACACTTCTGTGGTAAAAATGGCAACACAATGGGTATTTGTATTTTAGGTACTTACACAGATGTAGCGCCAACAACAGCATCTATGGAATCTCTAAAAAGACTTTTTGCCTGGAAATCCTGCCAAGAAGATATCGACCCAACCGGTCTTTCTTACCATCCACCATCAGATGAGGAAATATTTGTAGTATCTGGACATCGAGATGGCTGTGCAACAGCCTGCCCAGGAGATATGCTCTATGAGTTAATTCCTAACCTAAGAGATAGTATAGCTGAAGAGATAACTACCTCTTGCAATAATATACTTCCTCCCATCCAATTAACAGCAGCCGAAGTGAATGACGGAACCGTAGAACTTAATTGGACCGATCAATCAAACAATGAATCCAATTTTATCATTGAGCGAAAAATAGAAGCAAGTTCTTATTTCTATCCCATAGGCACCACAGAGTCAAATACCACTAACTTTATTGACCTAACTCAACTTGATGATCAAACTCTTGAATACAGAGTATTGGCGGCAAACCCTCAGGATACCTCTATTTATTCAAATATTGCTCAAGTACAGATTACCTCTGAAACCATTACTCCAACTTATTTGGATGAAGTAGAAGTCTATCCTACCGTATTCGAGCATACAATAAACGTAGAATATTCTGGGAAAGACGCACTATATATGCGTATTTTAGATCAAACAGGAAAGCTATTCCATACTTCCAATCATGTTAATGAGTCTTCCACAACAATCAATGGCCAAGACTGGCCAGCAGGCATTTACTTTGTACATTTAAAAACAGACTATTTTGAGAAAAGTATCAAAATTATTAAAGTCAATGAATAAAATCAAAATAGGTTTCCTGATAAGTCTATTTGGACTTATTACGCTATCCTGCACAGAGGAGCAAGATACTAAGCTGAGAAATGATGTGTTCAATCCGCTAAGCTTTGTGGATGAACTCCGTAAATCGGTGTGCCCAGATAAACGGATTTGTGTGTTTGATGTACAACAAGATAGTTCTACCGGCTTCTGGCAAGGAGAAGTATCCAATGCTGTTGCTTATAAAACAATACTTGAAATCTTTTCGGAAAACGATATCGAGCACCAAATTAAATTACTCCCCGACGAATCCATACTTGAGCCTTACGGATTGATTCGAGTTTCCACAGCGCAACTAAGAGGAGCAGCAAAACATTCTTCGGAATTAGTAAGTCAAGGACTTTTAGGTCAACCTGTGAGCATCTTAAAAAAAGAAGGCGACTGGTTCTATGTCCAACTTGTAGATGGATACCTTGGATGGATGGAGTCTCTATCAATCACGACCTATTCTGAAGTGGATTTAGGTCTATGGAATAGGTCCGAAAGGGCCTTTGTTCTAAACAAGAATCTAGACGTTTATAATGAGCAAGGCCAAATCATCACGGAATTGGTAGCAGCAAACATCATTAGTCTCTTGGACGAGCCTATTAATAAGCAACAGAAAATTAAGTTGCCTG
This sequence comes from Sphingobacteriales bacterium, assembly GCA_042091035.1. Classification (GTDB taxonomy): domain Bacteria; phylum Bacteroidota; class Bacteroidia; order Chitinophagales; family Saprospiraceae; genus AM-2324. The sequence continues at coordinate 78,710 of JBELIG010000001.1, forward strand.
ATGGACAAATTGGTATCACTTATGATTTACAATTTTTGAGGGCTAGTGAATGGAAAGATATGCTGCCAAATCCTGAATCTATAATTGGAATTGCAAAAACTTACATGGGCATACCATATGTTTGGGGAGGTACATCAACAAAAGGATTTGATTGTAGTGGATTCACTAAAAATATTTTTTTACTAAACGGTATGCAACTACCTAGGGATGCATCTCAACAGGTACAATGCGGCGAAACGATTGACACGAATAATGGTTTTGAAAACCTTAAACAAGGTGATCTTCTTTTCTTTGGTAAAAAGGCCAGTAATGATAAAAAAGAACGGATTACACATGTAGCCATCTATCTTGATAATGCTTCATTTATTCACGCTTCTGGGGAAGTGAAAATTCAAAGTCTTGATCCATCAAGTGAAATATTTGCCCCTGAAAGACTAGAAACCTTTATTAGGGCAAAGCGAATAAGCAATGATTGTATTGGTACTTATGCACATAAATTATAAAAAAAGCCCTGATCAAAATGATCAGGGCTTTTTTATCTATTGGAATCAGTTCTTATTCTTCCAGCTTGGCAGCTTTAACAAAACCTACCTTACCATCAAAAATAACCTTCCACCAATATTTTGTTGTTTTTTCTACTAGTTCAACTTCATCTCCAGATCCAAATCTAAGCATCACAGCAGATGAAGATGTTGGCTCTGAACGTAAACTGGTTTTCTCAATCAAGAAATAATAACTTCCTGTTCCCTCCTCAGAGGATGTAGTGTAATTCCTAACTGGCTGTCCAACCGTCTCTGATGCATTGAGTTGTTGCTCAGATTCAATTAAATAAGAAGCCTTCACATAGCCTTCCGTGCCATTTAAATTAACTTTCCACCAGTATTTATTCGTTTCTTCCAGCACCTCCATAAGTGTACCCTCTGAAATACGTTCTAGTACAATTGAGGTTGAGCTTGCTTCAGACCTAAGGCTCGTCCTTGCTGTTAACTCGAAAGCACTAACCATTGCAACCGACTCCTCTTCTTCTTCTAAAACAATCCTTTCCATCGGAATTAAAGCAATTGTTTCTCTAATTTCTGGCTTATCACCAACATCATCAGGGAATATAAATAATTCACCATCCTCAAATCCTGCTTTCTTTACCACAATTCGTTGAATTGTTTCACGCTCAAATTGCTTCAGGAAGGCACCAGAATTATAAGGCCTATTTGATGACATTACTTCCGCACCACCAATCTCCTTTTTATATACTTCAACAATGAATCCCGTCAATTCAAGTTCAGTATCTGCATCAATAACCTCACAGAAGAGTTCATAGAATGTTTCAACTTTTGGCTCTTCTACCTCTGCAGGAAGATCTACTGGAGGTAGATCACCAAAACCAAGATCTTCAACACTGTCAGTCTCCTCCGTTTCTGAGATCATAACAGGAGCAACATCGTCACCATTAGGTTCTACAGGTTTAGGGTTTCTGCTTCCAAGTGCTACGTTTATCCCCAAACGGGCGTGCACATTCTGTGTATTAGATATATTTAGGCCTAAGATATTATCTGTGATCGCATAGATCTGCACAGGTCCTTTATCCCACATCATACCGATACCAACATTATTGTAAGACTTGTCTGTAACCGTATATGATGCAACTGCTGACAAGGAAGGCAATACCTGGTAATTAGCGGATACTGATGCTCCATACTTGGTTACAGGACCATAAAATTGCCCCTGTAATAATAGACCAAGGTTTAATTTATCATTGATAGAATAATTTCCACCTATTAATACTCTTGGATGTAGTCGTGTGTTATAAGTAGATGTTGAATCCATTTGTCCATTTATGGAGTCAATAGCACTTTCATATACATCTGTAAAAAGACTACCAATATCAGTAGAATCATTCAAACTAAAAACATCAATTCCGTCAAAATCTATACTGAAATCATCGGTCGAAACAATCATATTATCATTAGACCAATTGATAAAGCCTAAATCCGTAATTGAAGCAGAAAGATTCAATTGATCATTAACTTGATAGCTAGCGCCAAGGTCTAAGCCAAAACCTCTATTTCCTTTTCCCATAAGCAGATCCTCAAAGGCCATACCATTTGCAACACCAGAAGTGTTTAATGTATACGATCCTGTAATATCCCAGCTATAATCCAACTCATCAGTTGTCCATCCGAAATGACTCTTCGAGAAAGATACGTTCTCCATCCCACTAAGGATTTTTAAACGACCACCAAGGCTTAGTTTTTGATTTACTATCTGGCTGTATGAGAACCCAAATTCTCTGTAATGACTAAAATCTGGTCCAAGTCCATTTACAGAAATAGTCTGACCAAGATTTGCTCCACCGTTTCCATTTTGGATCAGCTCAAACAAACTCTTTGGAAAAACAATCATGGCGCTTACCTTCTCTGTGACATTAAAGCCAAAACTATGTTTTCCTTTATTGATTTTAAGGTGGAATAAATCCAGCTGAAAATTAGTCATTAGATAATTCCGATCTGTCAAATTATTAGTAATACTTCCTGGATCTAAAAGCGCATCAACAAATTCATTAGCACTCGGTGTCGTATTCCTTAGACCATTAACACTTAGGTCAAGATCAGAAGAGAATACATCGTTAGCCTGAAATGCATTATTGTTGTATGCAAAGTAAAATGAAGAGATTCCCGGAAGTCCAATAGACACTTTTGAATCCCCACTAAATGCAGGATTTAGATAAGAACTCTGATTTAAGCTTCTGAATTGGTGCAAGATCATATCCTGTTGACCAAATAGGGCTAATTGGGCAAGCAAAAATAAACTTGCCAGTATATATTTAAAGTTTTTCATTTTAATGATATTGGATGTTAAAAGTCAATTTTTCCGGTAGCTTGAAAACCAACCTTTGCATTTATATAATAATCCTCAAAGATCTTCACATTAGCCTCGTTGTCGAAATCTGCAGATTCGAAGGAATATTTTAACACGATATATTTACTCTCAACAATATTGGTAATGGTTGATGGAATAACATTTGCCTCTTTAGTAGTAAGCAACGGTTCATCACTCAAAGGCCTGCCATCAGCACCTAATTCAGGCGCTTCGATCAAAGGAAGATCAAACCCTTCTGAGTATAAGGAGTCCGTAAGGTTATAATTCTCATCCAAGAAATAAACCTGCAGATAAGCGTTTGCAGGAAAATAACTTTCCATATTTGTCTTAATAGTTAAGCTATCAATTTGAGATAAATTACTACCCAAATCAAACTCTAGTGTATCGTTAAAATTGATGTTACCAACACGACCATAAAGAGGAATTTCTACATCCAAATTTGCTGCTATTCCAAAATCTCGATGTATGAAACTTTGCTCTCCGTTTGAATTATTATTGATCACTGCAAAAATTTCGTAGACCAAATCCTTTTCTGTAGGAGATAGTAATTCAGATATATAACCATCTTCATTGGTTAGTTTACGGGAAGTCGTTACAGTCTCACCTACCACTGTCGGAGCAGTAAGTGTAGGTTGTACAGATGTTGGATTAAACAAGATTTCATTCTCGTTACCATCTGTGTCAATATAAACTAACTGCTGCACGAAGGAATTCATGTTTTGCAAACCAATTCCACTAGTAATTTCCAAGGTTATCGTAGGATCTGCTAAGTAAAAATCAGCATCACCAAATTCCTCAAACGGATTAAATTCTATAGTATCCTTTCCAAGTGGAAAGTTACCAGAACCGAAATCACCATAAGCAAGTTCAAAGTTCATATCAGCAATTTCAACTGTAAAATCTAAGCTTGCATCGTCTTCAATATCATAATTAGGAATAGTATTCATTATTACCACAGATACATCTATATCGAATCTATTGTATATGGTGTCACTTTCTTCAGACTTCGTCATGTCAAGAAAATATCCATCAAGATCAAAAATCTTAGCATCTGTTATAGCTTCATCTGGACTTTCACTCCACTCAATAGATTCGTCAAAGTGATTTCCCTCTGAATCGAATAAATGGGGTATTTCAATATCAATTCTTCCCGCATGACCGAAATCACTAGAGAAATTAAATATCATTGCACTCTCATATAAGTATAACGAATCGATTTTTACCTCAAAATTACTACCATCCTCATTTTGAACTTCTGGATTGAATGCAAAAACACTCGTAGGCAATGCAAGTTGATGTTCACCATTTTGATTGATCAACATCTCTAAGGCTGGAGTATTTTCTATTGCTCCAATTATTGGACTTGCTCCGTAATCGAAGTTTAAAACATCCGTGGGCTTATAATCAAAAAGTTCTGATTGGAAATTCAATGACAATAAACCTGTCGCATTTACATCAAATATTGAATCCATAGTCAATTGCTCCAAAAGATCAGAGACAGACATTGATGAATTCACAAGAGGTGCAGCGATAATAGGGGACCAGTCTTCATCATTGTCCTGTTGGCATGAAGAGAAGGTTAGTAAAGGGATACAACATCCAATTGCAAACAGCAATTGGAAAGTCCCTCTAAAATTGAGACGGTTTTGGACTTTCATCTTTTAGTGTAGTTTAAAATGGATATAACTTAATATTTAAATAAAATATTATATAAATAACTGTAATCTAATCGCGGTATGAGTTTTTGTTCTAGTAGGTGCCTTCTACTTGCTTTTTGTAATAATCAACTCCAGCTCCATAAACCCAACCTTCAAGACCCTTCCAGGTCTTTACTTTTACATAGGGCTCTGTGACTTCTTTCTTACCAAGGTTTATGGTATAAAGGCTATCCGTAACTTCTCCAGCGAATATAACTTTAGAGCCTAATTTCAGCTCTCCGACTACTTCACTCTTAAGGTCTGGGGAAGAACGGAGTTTAAGATTATTAATATTTACATATAATGCCGTCACCTCTTTGACAATTTCAATGGTATCAACCTTTATTTCATCAATTAATGCCTGTTTATCAGGAGTTTCGTTTAGTTCTTCAGAATCTTGGACCTCTTCTTGAACAGGTTTTATATCATTTGAACACTGCTTTAGGGCCCAAAGAACAAAAAACCCTAATAGCACGATCAGTATTACCATCTCCGTTCGAGGAAGAAGCCCTTTCTTTATTTTTTTTTCTGTATCAGACATAACTTGAAAAAATTAAGAGTGTGAGTAATTAATTTCCATGATCAAAACCATGAGAGACAAGGAATTACTCTATACATTACTATTATCGCTTATTCCTAATATTGGTCCTGTAACCGGAAAAAAATTAATCACACTTTGCGGGAGTGCAGAAAATATTTTCAGTCCTGCGGGAAGACAAAAGCTTAGGAAACACAAAAGTTTCCGGATGAACCTGGTAAATGACGTAGATTTTGACAGCCTAATGCGTAAGGCAAATTTAATCCTAGAAACATTAGAAAAAAATAAAATTAATATTTTTTTTTATAATAATAAAAAATATCCGTCACGGCTTAACTTCATCCCAGATGCACCCTTAATTCTTTATTCTAAAGGTAAAATAGACTTAAACAGGCCACGTATAATCTCCATTGTGGGAACACGAAAACCGAGTCCTGAAGGACTAAGATTATGTAGACAAATCATAAAGGATCTCAAGGCATATAAGCCACTCGTTATTAGCGGACTAGCCTATGGTGTAGATATCTGTGCACACAAGTCTGCATATGAAACCGGCCTTCAAACAGTCTCTGTACTTGCACATGGCCACAAATTCATCTATCCCCCTAATCACAAACAGACGGCCATTGATATCCAAAAACATGGTGGACTTGTCTCTGAATTTGACTTTTATCAAAAACCTGAAAGAGAGTTTTTCCCTATGCGAAACAGATTAATAGCAGCCTTATCCGACGCTTGCCTTGTCGTAGAAAGTAAAACCAAGGGAGGGTCAATGATAACAGCTAACCTTGCATTTGACTATCATAAAGATGTTTTTGCGATACCAGGAAAACCCGGAGACCTTAAAAGCAAAGGCTGTAATCAATTAATTCGAGAAAATAAGGCAATGTTGATAGAATCAGCGCAAGATATTGCCACTGCAATGAACTGGAAAGAAACAACAAATAGTCCAGCCCAAAAAACACTTTTTCATACCCTTAATAAGGAAGAGGAAGCCTTGTATAAGCTCCTGAGTTCTCATAAAGAAATTCAAATTGAGGAAATTACTACCAAAAGTAGTTTGTCATTAGATAAAATTAACTCAACTTTGCTAAGCTTGGAATTTAAAGGATTAATTCAGTCCCTTCCAGGTAAACTCTACATGCTGATTTAAAACTCATACACAAAATTAGAACCGTGAAAAAGTTATTCGTACTGTTTTCAATCGTGCTGATTTTCGGATCTTGTAATAAAAAGATTAGTCCAGATAGTTCAACTGAACCATCTAAACTCCCAAAACCTAAAAACATAATTCTTTTGATAGGAGACGGAATGGGTCTTACTCAGATCACTGCAGGGCTATATCAAAATAATAATTCACTCAATCTCGAAGGATTTAATAATATTGGTTTACACAAGTCTTACTCTGCAGACAAATTGATTACAGATTCTGCGGCGGGAGCAACTGCCTTTGCATGTGGAGTAAAAACCTATAATGGAGCAATCGGTGTGGACGAAGATACAGTAGCTGTAAAAACACTTCTAGAAATGGCGGAGGAAGAAAATATGCCTACAGGCATAATTGCTACTTCGACCATAACACATGCAACACCAGGTTCATTTATTGCCCATCAGCCATCTCGGAGTATGCAGGAAGCAATTGCAGCCGATTTTTTAAAAACAGAAGTAGACTTCTTTATCGGAGGCGGTATGAAATTCTTCAGCTCTAGAGAGACCGATGATAGAAATATAATTGAGGAGTTAAAGGCAAAGAATTACCAAGTTGATAATTTTTTCGATAAAGAGTTGTCCGATATCAAAATTGATCAATCAAAAAACTTCGCATACTTTACAGCCAACGGGAGCCCACTTCCTAAAACTTCAGGAAGAAACTATCTAAACCAATCTACAGACATGGCCTTGGATTTTCTATCCAGGCGAAGTGATGAATCAGGTTTTTTCCTAATGATAGAAGGGTCTCAAATTGACTGGGGTGGTCACGCTAATGACTCCGAGTATATAATTACTGAAATGTTAGACTTTGACAAGACAATAGGGAAGGTGCTAGACTTTGCAAAGAAAGACGGTAATACATTGGTTGTAGTAACTGCAGATCACGAAACTGGTGGTTACGCCATTAACCCAGGTTCTGAAATGGGTGAGATTATCGGTGCCTTCACCACCGACTATCATACTGCAGCCATGATTCCTGTATTTGCTTACGGTCCTGGCGCAGAAATGTTCTGTGGAATATATGAAAACACTGCCATATTTGATTTTATTAAAACACTTAAGCGTTTTAAATAAAAAAAGGAGGCTCACTATTGAGCCTCCTTTTTTTATAAGTGTCTTTCGGCGTGGTATGAAGAACGAACCAAGGGTCCGCTTTCTACAAAATTCAATCCTTTTTCAAGACCTACTTCCTTGTATTTAGCAAATATATCCGGATGAACATATTCCGCAACCTCAAGGTGCATTTTAGTTGGTTGTAAATATTGTCCTATTGTGAGTACATCACATCCATGTTCCACTAAGTCATCCATAACCTCGAAAACTTGTTCCTCTGTCTCTCCGAGACCCACCATGATACCGGTCTTTGTGCGATGACCCAAATCTTTTATTCTTTGAATCTGCTCTAGACTCCGCTGGTATTTAGCCTGAGGCCTTACTTTTCTATATAGAGCTTTTACTGTTTCCATATTATGAGAAACTACTTCCTGGCCGCCTTCTACCATACGCTCAAGGGCAGACCAATTACCTCTAACATCTGGAATCAGTGTTTCTATAGTTGTCTTTGGAGAAACCTCCTTAACAGCCTTAATTGTCTGGTACCAAATTTCAGCACCTCTATCCTTTAGCTCATCTCTATTTACAGAAGTGATAACGGCATGCTTGACTTCCATAAGTTTTATAGCTTCTGCAACTCTCCTTGGTTCATCCGTATCATACTCAGGTGGTCTTCCTGTTTTAACTGCACAAAAAGAACATGATCTAGTACAAGTATTTCCTAATATCATGAAGGTAGCAGTTCCTGCACCCCAACACTCACCCATGTTTGGACAATTACCACTTTGACAGATCGTATGCAGATTATACTCATCAACAAGGTTTCTTACCCTCTTGTAATTCTCACCAATAGGCAGCTTAACTCTCAACCAATTAGGCTTCCTTTTCCTTGCCCCATCATCTTTTTTGTCTACAATCGGAAGATCGATCATCGTTTTGTTTTTATCAACAAATAAAACAGCCTTTGGTTAAAAGGCCCCTAGCTTCTTTTTCCTAACTGCAAAGTTAGAAAAAGATTAATGAAATAATTACGATTTTCAACACCCTCTATCGGAACCATCATTGGAATCTTCTTTGGAAACACATCAATGACAATTCCAGCCTCTACAGCTTTTATATATTCATCGAAAGCACCCCAATCAACATGCACTCCAAACTTTGCTGTGCCACCTGGGTAAAGACTTAATTCATTTAACCCTATAGACCAAGGAGCTGCTCCACGCATTAGGCTAGTATTTAGAAACTCCTCTGAAGATTCCTCTGAATACTTCACAGCTGTTGACATTTGATCGAAATTACGAATTAACACATAATATGGCTTTGCAATTCCAAGATTGAAACCAAGACTATAATTTATTCCTACCGCAACCCCTTTTGTTTTGGATTTTTCTGAAAAGTATTTCTTCTCTCCAACAATAGCTCTAAGTCCATAAAAATTATTTTGCTTACCATAAATTACAGACTCTGTAAGGTCTGAGTTGTTTAAAGAAAGCTTGTATTCTTTGTGGTGCTTAAACTCACTAAACTGAAGCCCAAAATATCTAGTTTTATAATAGGTCAAAACCTTACCCTTATATACACCAAAAGAATAACCTTTAGTCTGTTTGGTTAGGTCTACACTAAATTCATTATTGTAAATAACCCCAGTACCATTGTAGCGTTCTTTGGGGATACCAGAGAAGTCTCCTTGGGCAAAGGTTGAAGTAAATGTGCACACCAAAACAAAAACCAAAAGTCTAACTCTCATAATTTGTAAGTGTTTATGTTGACTAAAATCTATATAGACTTAACACAAAATATAAGCCTTAAGCATATTAAACTCAAAATAAAGTACCTATTTAAAAGGAATTTTACATTTTGAGGTATCTTAATAGTAATTCAAATACAATTTTATGGATAAAACTGTCCTGATTTATTCACAGCGTACCCTAAGTAATAGGCATCGCTTTGTTTTTGACTTTCTATTTATTGAAAATCTAGGTCTTGATTATCAATTCACCTCAGATATAACACGTTTTAAGAATGCCAATAATTCCCTCAGGATCAATTATTCTATAAACGACTTTCCTATCGAGAGCTCAATTACAATTTTTAATTGTGGACTTCTTGATGAAAAAGAAATCCGTTCTTTTGTTCCGGAGTTAAAAGGGGAGGGGCCGTCCACTAAGTTATTTCCTGCAGAAAAAAAGTCCTCTTACGATATAGACTTTGATCTTTTTTCCGCTTGCTTCTATTTACTTAGCAGGTATGAAGAATATTCTGATTTTGACCGAGACAAGCACGGAAGATTTAGTGCAGGAGTATCGTTAGCTTTTAGAAATAATTTTCTCCAAGACCCTTTAATCGATATTTGGATACATGCGCTTAAGGAGCAATTAAGCATTGCTTTCGATTATAGTTTTACTAAAGCATCCTTCCAATTTCATCCAACCTATGATATCGATATTGCGTGGGCATATAAACACAAGGGCTTACTACGAAAAGTAAATTTATTATTAAGGCTCCTAAAATCAAAAAACAAAGAAATAAATTCAGATATAACTAATACTTGGCTCAATAAAAAAAAGGATCCCTATCAGGTGTTTTCATACCTTGATGATTTAAAAAATAAATATCCATCATTGAATCCATGCTATTTTTTTGCGCTCGGAAAATGGTCACGATTTGACAAAAACACCCCCACTTACAAACGTTCATTTACGCATTTAATTCGCAAAATTTCATTATATAATGATGTTGGCATACACCCTTCATACAGCAGTAATCAATCCATAGCTGTTCTAAGCAAAGAGCGCAATAAACTTCAAAAAATTCTTTCAGCACCTATTTTGAAAAGCAGGCAACATTACCTAAAACTAGCTCTTCCCCACACCTACAGAAATCTAGTTGAATTAGGTGTTAAAGAAGATTATACGCTTGGTTTTTCGGACAATATTGGATTTAGAGCCTCTACATCTAGATCATTCCTTTGGTATGACCTAGAGGCTGAATCAATTAGTACACTGAGGTTGTACCCTTTTCAAATCATGGATGTCAGCTTGTTCACCTACTTAAACTTAAGGCCCGAAGAAGCCCTACAAAAATCACTAGATATTTTAAGTAGTATTCAAAAGTACGGAGGTACTCTTCGGACAATATGGCACAACTCATCTTTCTACGCTGCAGAAGGTTGGACCACTGAACGAACAAGAGTATATGAGCAGATCTATGAAAAGGCATCAAAGGCTTAGTGAATCCATTTACTTTTTTTGGAAATACCTTCAAAGCAATTGTAGATAAAATCCGAAATCGTTATATTTAAAGTTCTTCACACCGTTTCAAAAAATCTATGCCAATGGCGACCAGAGTTTTAACAGATCAACCCAGCATTGCTAATACTTTTCTTGCTGAACTAAGAGATGTAAGAATACAGGCAGACGCTATGCGTTTCCGGACTAACCTAGCAAGAATAGGGGGTCTAATTGGTTATGAGATCAGCAAAACACTCCGTTATAAAGAAACTGAAACTGAAACACCTTTAGGTATTTCAAAAAGTAAGTCAATAAAGGATGAAATAGTGATAGCGTCTATACTTAGAGCTGGACTACCTATGCATAACGGTCTTTTGGATGTTTTTGATAAAGCAGAAAATGCCTTTATTTCTGCACAACGAAAAATGCATAAAGCTGGTGATTTTGAAATTGAACTCAATAAAGTAACAAGTCCATCATTAGAGGGAAAAGTCCTTATTCTTTGCGACCCGATGCTTGCCACAGGATCATCGCTAGATCTTTCTCTTCAGGCTTTAAAGGCTTACGGTAAACCCTCTGTTATCCACATTTGTACAGCCATTGCATCAAGGGCAGGCATGGAGCATGTGGAGCGTTTACATCCTGAGGCCATGATCTGGATCGGTGATCTAGATGAAGAATTAACAGCCAAATCCTATATTGTTCCGGGTCTTGGTGATGCTGGAGATCTTGCCTTTGGGCCTAAAATATAAGTAACAATGGAGTCAACTCTTTCAAGCCAAGTCATCCTGCTGATCATAGCAGCCTATTTCGCTTTCCTTATTGTAATTTCATTTATAACGGGACGCAAAGCTGATCAAGCGGGGTTTTTCATTGGTAACAAAAGCTCATCTTGGGTAATAGTTGCAATTGGTATGATCGGTACCTCTCTTTCTGGTGTTACCTTTATATCGCTCCCTGGTGCCGTTGGTAACGGTGGCATGAACCAGGCTTTATCCTATATGCAAATGGTCTTCGGATACCTAATAGGTTATTTTATAATTGCTACCGTTCTTTTGCCGCTATATTACCGACTCAACCTAACTTCCATATATACCTACCTTGGTCAACGCTTTGGAAAAGAAGCACATAAAACAGGTTCAGCCTACTTTATTGTTTCTAGGACAGTAGGAGCTTCCTTTCGACTATTTTTAGTTGCAGGAGTACTCCAAAGCTTCGTAACAGGCCCAATGGGCGTGCCGTTCTGGGGAACAGTGCTTGCGACAATAGTGCTTATTTGGATTTATACATTTTCAGGTGGAATTAAAACCATAATTTGGACAGATACTATACAGACTATATGCATGGTACTAGCTGTTGTAATAACCCTAGTAGCTATATCTAAATCATTTGGTTTAAGTATTACAGAAATCCCTTCATATGTGCATAATGGCAAATATGGGCAGTTGTTTTTCTTTGACGAAATGTGGAAAGATGGAAATAACTTTTGGAAACAAATAATCAGCGGTGCATTGATTGCACTTGCTATGACTGGTTTGGATCAAGACATGATGCAAAAAAACCTTTCTTGTAAATCCCTAAAAGATGCTCAAAAGAATATGCTCATGTTTTGCATTCTTTTGGTAATAGTTAATTTCATTTTCCTCTATCTAGGAGCTATGCTTTTTGAATTTGCTGAATTAAACGCCGTTTCGATACCAGAAAGGCCCGATCATTTATACCCAACACTTGCACTAAATTATTTGCCACCTACGGTTGGAATTCTTTTTATTCTCGGTTTAATAGCAGCTGCCTATTCAAGCGCAGATAGTGCCCTTACAGCACTAACAACTGCATTTTGTATTGATTTCCTGAACTTTGATAAAGTGGATAATACTCAAACTAATGAGAAGAGAAAAAAAACTAGACTAATCGTACACATAGGGTTTTCATTCTTGCTCTTCGCAGTTATTCTCCTGTTTAATGCCCTGCCAAAAGATAGTTCTATTATCAACCAAATCTTTGTTGCAGCGGGTTATACTTATGGCCCTCTTCTTGGCTTATTCTTTTTTGGGATGTTCTTTAAAACTAGAACACCAAGCGGTACAAGCATTATCATAAGCTGTATAACAGCGCCAATATTATCGTATTTACTTAATAACGGGCTAAAAGACGTATTTTCCTTTGGCTCAACTATATTAGCAGTAAATGGACTTCTTACATTGGGTTTATTATACCTATCAAGTACTATTAGTCCATCAAGAAAACCAGATACATTATTAGATTAATTTAAAATGGCAATTTTATTCCCTAGTAAACTAGAACCAAGAGCAGCATCCGTTTTCAGCTATCTCAAAGATTTAGCGGGCTTTCACAAAGAAGAGCTTACAATACTATATACCTATGAAGATTACTACTTACGAAGAGTATTTGGAACTTCAAAGGTCAAAAAGTTTGCTTGGAATAAATTAAGAGTATTTGGAAAAGGTTCAGAAAAGCAAGTTCCAAGCCATGTCATATTAAGACTTCGCTCTGGTAAGTTAGAAGAGCAAACAAGCCTCGCACTCCAAAAAAATATATACACTGTGCAGGCCGCAGACAACGAGCAATTCAATTTTTTCTTCAGAAAAAACAATACAGCACGACTAAAGAATAGAGAAGGAAATTGTCAAATGCTCTTCATACCATATAATAAGAAATGGAAAACGCCAGAAAACATTTTAATCTTTGGAGGAGATATACAAAGCTTGGATGCAATTGAACAACAACAGATCCTCAGCCTAGGGATACAATATAATTGTAACCTACATTATTTAAATCCTGAAGAAGATAGTGAATCTTGGGCCTTTCATTCCAAGCCGCTTACCGCTGATAGATTGATATACGAAAAAAGGTTTCCAGCAGATAATCACATAGAGGTATTTTCAGATTACCTTAGAAATAATCCAATTGACTTTATTATCCTTTCCAACACCGCTATTGATCTATTTGAAAGCTGGGCAAAAACACTTCGCTCTAATCAGAAAATAAACAAGCCTATTCTCCTTTTAAAGAATCCAAAGAAAGCTCATGCTAAAAGTGTTTTCGAAAATCTTATACCTAAGACGTGGACGAAGAGGACTGCTGCTGGTTCTCCTCCTGAGGAGACTTACAATCCAAAGGAATAGACAAACGTTCTACAAACTCAGATTGTGATTTAAGAATCTTTTCAGTGAGCGTTTGTAGTTGTTTGAAATACATTTCTAACTCAACTGCATCGTCAGAAAGAACAGGATTGTTCTCTTTGAACATTTTCTTACAATTAAGAATACTATCGTAGTACGTCTTCTTTGTTTTTAAACGCTCTCTTTGATTTTTAATTTCTGCAGCAAGCCTATTTGATTCCATTTGCCACTCTTCCGCACTCATTGACACATACTTCTCGCAGATTTTTGTCTCGGTAAGATCTGCAAGGGGAACTGAAAATAATTTTGACATTTTGACCAAATTGGCTATTCGAGGTTCAGCTGTGCCACTTTCATAAGAAGCTATATTACCCCTGTTTAAACCAATCATAGTCGCTAGATCCTCCTGACTTAGGTTCATCTTCTTTCTTAGGTACCTTATATTGGACCTTAATATGTCGCAGTTAAATCCTTCTTTCATACTATGTGTGTTGAACGTTGTCTAAAATTAAAATTAATTGACAACTATTCCAATAAAGAGTAATGTTTTGTCAAATTGGTAAACATTTAAAGGCCTACAAGGTTCAAAACAATCATTATTTTGTTAATAAAACTTAAAAAGACCCCAAAATGTAAATTTAATTTACAAAATCACTTGGTTCTTAGTGTAAATAATATTATCATTGTAAACAAGAGTTACAAAAAAAATAACTGATATGAGCATCACGATAATAAATGACAAAATAAATAACATAGATTCAGCACTAAGAGCTTTTTCCATGAAACTTACTGGAAATAAAGTTGATGCTGATGATTTGTTTCAGGATACTGCATTAAGAATAATGGCTAATTCTGACAAATATAAAGAAGGGACAAATTTTAAAGCTTGGGCAATTACGATCATGCGTAACATTTTTATCAATAATTATCGCAAGAAAGTAAGAAGAGGGGTTATGTTAGACCAGACAGATAACAATTACTTTATCAACTCTGGCTCTAAAGTGGTAAGAAACGAGGGAGAGTCCAACGCTACCTATAAAGAAATGTTACAAATGGTAAGTTCATTGCCTGAAGAATTTAAGGAACCGTTCTGGATGGCCTTCAAAGGATTCAAGTATGATGAGATCGCTGAAAAGTTAGATGCACCATTAGGAACCATAAAAAGTAGAATATTTTTCGCAAGAAAAAAGCTTCGTAATTTGTATGAAGTAGCAAATTACGACAGAAGAGCTTAATTTGAGTTAGTAATATTAACAAATTTTAGAGAGGATCATTATCGTGATCCTCTCTTTTTTTTATACATTTAATTATATAAATTATTCACATTCATATTTAATTAGATGATAGAGGTTACTAACGGCGCTAATAGACTGAAACTATTCAAAAGTAATAGATTAGTTGGATTGAAAGGATCGCTTAATTCTATAAAGAATCAAAAGCTCAAAGAAGACAAAGATTTATTGAGTTTTGGAGGATTCAATTTATTTGAATTAGATACTAATCTAGATAAAGCCGATCAGGCTCTTGACGAGCTCCGCTCCATGAAGGAAGTTGACCTTGGTACCCATATCTATCATACTGAAAAAAGCAACAAGCCTATTATTCCTACAGGTCTTGTGATAATCAACTTCGATCCGCTCGCAAACAAAGAAGAGCAAAACATAGTGCTAGATGAATTTGGTTTGCAGATTGAAGAGCAACAAAAAGAGCATATAGTAGTTGCGTTGTGCACAAAACAGTCAGCAAACCCAATTAAGGTTTGTAATATGCTAGAACAACTCTCTATGGTTCAATCCGCAGAACCCGACTTTGATATCCCTTTAGAAACCTATGAAGCCTTTCCTATTGATCAACTACTTAAAGATCAATGGCAATTTGAAAATACCGGATCTATTTCCTTTACTAGAAAAAAAACTAAAGCAGGTGCGGATGCAAAAATTAAAAAGGCCTGGGAGTTCATGGGCAATACGGGTTCATCTGATATTAGGATTGCTCTAATCGATAGTGGATTTGACCTACAACACGGGGACTTTAGAGGAAAAGTTGTTGCACCCTACGATATTTCTACCGGTTCGTCTAGACTTAGAACAGGTATCCCAATGGAAACCCATGGAACACCATGTGCTAGCATTGCACTAGCTAATGCTGATGCAAGCGGTCTAATAGGAGTAGCCCCTAAGGCACATTTCATTCCAGTACAAAAACCGAGTTTTGCGGCTAATGATCTTAAAAAAATGATCCAGCACTGTGTAAATAATGGTGCAGACATAATAAGCGCCTCCTGGGGTACAATAGATCCTAACTTCCACCTTAACGACTATAAGAAAAGTATTATAAAATGGGCTGCTACAAAAGGACGGAACGGAAAAGGATGTATAATTTTATTTGCAGCGGGGAACGAAGGTGTAAATAAAATTAACAATTTTGCTTTAATGCCCGAAGTTATAGCAATTGGTGCCACAGATAGTAACGACGAACACCCATCTTATTCAAACACAGGACGAGAATTATCTGTCTGCGCACCTTCTGACGGTGATATACCTGTTTTAGCAGCTAAGGCTTCTTGGGACAAATCAAAATCACTAAAGGATTATATAAATGGTCCATCTAGCTTTGGACACTATAAAGCCTTTGGCGGAACATCCGCAGCAACACCCTTAGTTGCAGGTGTATGTGCACTAATTCTCTCAGTCAATCCAGATTTATACGCTTGGGAGGTAAAAGAAATCCTTCAAAATACAGCTGACAAGGTTGGGGACCACAAAGACTATATAAATGGTCACTCATTAATTTTTGGGCATGGACGAATCAACGC
Organism: Sphingobacteriales bacterium; assembly: GCA_042091035.1. Classification (GTDB taxonomy): domain Bacteria; phylum Bacteroidota; class Bacteroidia; order Chitinophagales; family Saprospiraceae; genus AM-2324. The sequence goes on from JBELIG010000001.1 coordinate 95,275, forward strand.
CTTAAAGGCTGTAAAAGAAGCGGAAAGAAGAAGAGACCTATCAAAAAGCAAAGTAAAAAATAAAACTACTCCGGTAAAACCGATAAAAGTCAAAAACCAAATAGACCTCAACCCACCAGTTATAGAGAATGGAAATTGGATTATCCAATTGGGTGTGTTTTCTAAACAAAAAAGTGCTGAACGATTTAGTAGAGAATTAATTAAGAAACATAGTATCAGAATTCTAATAGATCCCGTGAAAGGGCAGGAGAGGACTCTTTATCGTGTAAGTAGCCAAAAATTTGAGACCAAAGAAACAGCAAAGATCTTTTTGAGTGCTCTGGATCAAAAAGGAATAAATGGCTTTATAAAGAAATTAGACTAAGTTTCTGAACTCAGGTATTATTCGAATACCAACCGCCATCTCCACCCCTTTGTCTTTCTGGACGAGGGGCTTCAAATGGGTTTTCACCAAAGAACTTCTTTTTAGGTGTTGGATTATCTTCCCAACTGTAGGTTTTCTTCGGAGGCTGTAGGTCTGATTTTGAATTCTTAAACAAGTAAGCAACAAAGACACCTACAAGTCCACCCATAAGATGGCCTTCCCAGGATACACCTGGCTGATTCGGAAGTACACCAAGCCACAAGCCACTGTAAAGAAACGTTACAATTAAAGATATAACTATAGAAGGTATTGATCGCCTAAATATACCCGACCAAAATAAGAAAGACACCATCCCGTACACTACTCCACTAGCACCTATATGGTAGCTTTCTCTTCCAAAGACCCAAACTAAAAAACCTGATAAGATATAAATCAATCCAAAAGAAGTCTTTGCCACCTTTGGATAAAAAAACAACATCATACTAAATAGCATGAAAAAGGGCGCTGAGTTTGATATAATATGCTGGAGATCACCGTGTATCAAAGGAGAAAAAAGTATTCCTTTTAAGCCGTCAACACTAAGCGGTAAAACCCCCCAATTAGTAGGTGGAAAATTTAGGAGAAATGCTAACCAAATTATACTCAAAACCACTGCCGGTAGTTTTAAACTTGATTTCAGCCTTGTAGAAAACTTCTTCAAAGTATAGGATTTTAATTAAATCTTCTTTTTACAAGTTTAATAAACACTTTCGCCTTTTTCCTCTTTTTTGGACTAACCCAATTGTATTTTTCGATTAACTGCGCAGATATATATGATTTAGCGTCTTCATAGTTAGCCATACCATTTAATGCACTAAGAGATGTTTTAAAGGCTGCATTGTCACCATCGAAAAGCTCATTAACCGTAAGCATGCGCTCATTGATACCCATTGCTTTTGTAAGATCTGAAATAGGACTTTCTCCCAAACGATCAGACAGTTCATTGGTTTCTGAGTCATAGTCTAATATATCAGCATGATCATCGTTGATCAATTGCTTTCTTGATCCTGTAGTAAGTGGTTTTGATGATTCTAAAATCGGTTCTTCAACAAGCTGTGTTGTTTGATAGGCTTCCTCTTCGACTAGTACTGGCTCCGGATCTATATGTTCCTCTTCCACAAGCTGCTTTATCGGAGTCTCTATTTGCTGCGTCTTCTCGGGCTTTGCAATTACAGATTCCTCAAAAACCTCATCATATACAGATGATACATGAACCTCTGTTACCTTATGCTCCGCTTTCTCTGTTTCCGTGTTCTCTAAGGTCATGTCATAAAGATCGAGAAGGTGTTTCCTAATTAGGTCTTTCTCCAAATTCGACAACTTCTCGTTGTCGTCCATCGTGTTTAAAAGAACTGTAAGTCTGGATATGGTTTTCTTAAATTTCTTAATCTTCATAAGATGATGTTTCGGAAGGATATTAATTTTAGTTACAAAATATAAAAATATGGGCGTAAAACTTAAATCAATACCCTATTACCTTTAACAAAATACGAACAAATAAATTGCTTAAACTAGCGATTATTTGAAGTTTATATCTAATCAAAAATTTAAATATAATTTCTATCCCTTCGTAGATCCTTATGGTTTCTAAGATCTGTAATCTTAGGATTTTTATTCTTGAGCAATCTTCTTATCTTATAGTTTCAAACTCCTTTAGAATCACATTATAAATATATAGATGTTTTTAGAACCTTACATGCCGCAAGAACCTAAATGCGGTTGGCTTGAAGTGATCTGTGGATCTATGTTCTCCGGAAAGACCGAAGAATTAATAAGACGACTTAAACGGGCAACTATTGCTAATCAAAAAGTAATCATTTTTAAACCTGTAGTTGATACTCGCTACGGAGAAAATGCAATAGTTTCGCACGACAGCAACAGCATAAAAGCCGTAGGTGTATCTAAATCAATAGACATTCTTGAGTTAGCTGACTCCTATGAAGTCATTGGAATAGACGAAGCACAGTTTTTTGATCTTGAATTGACGGACGTTTCTCAGAAACTTGCTCTAGATGGAAAGCGTGTTATTATTGCAGGACTTGATATGGACTACCTCGGGAAACCCTTTGGGCCAGTCCCCTCATTGCTGGCAGTATCAGAGTACATCACAAAAGTGCATGCTATCTGTCCACACTGTGGCTCATTAGCTACCCATTCATACAGGAAAGAAAAAGATGGTGACCTTGTTTTACTCGGTGAGAAAGATCTATATGAACCGCGATGCAGAGGTTGTTACTCCAAAGGAGAGCACCTACAAATAAAAAAAGAAAAAGAGCTTGAAAAAGAAGCTTAGAAGCTTTAATTAACTTGCGTGCAATTCGGGTTGGTTATGAATCTTCCCCAAGCCGAATTGTATGTATGAATAACCTCTGTTCCTCCACCTGACAACTTCGATAATTCATTGTCTTCGTTGACCCACTCGAAAATACCACCATACAGGTTTGAAACATCGGAAAATCCGTTTTCGATTAACTGCTCTCCAAATTTTTCACTCCTGTAACCAACCGAACAATAGACCACTATTGGTTTTTCCTTTGAAACCTTAGCTAGGTTCTCTAGAATTAGATCCGGACCTACGAAAATTGCTCCTGGGATATGAGATATATCAAATTCACTTTTGGCTCTGGTGTCAAGAATTGTATAATTATTAATTCCTTCCTTTAAGTCGGCTACTTTAATATATGGTACAGAACCACTAAGCAAAAGATTTAGCGCTTTATTATAGCTTTCCGACTGTACTTTTGGCCATTCTGGATTTACCTGTGCAAAAACACAAGAAGATATAAACACCAAATAACCAATTAACCACCTAAAGTACCTCATCATTATAGTTGTTCAGGACCTTCTCCACACCAGTCTTTTATCCAAAATCCATCAACACAAAGATCTACCAACTGCTCTTCTATAAAAGGACGAATTTCGTGAACAATGTTCTCTGGGTACAATAAGTGAATATTAGGACCAGCATCTAAACTAAAATAAACTGGATTGTTCGTTTCTTTTCGATATGCACGAACCCTATTTATAATCTCTAAAGAATTCGGGTGCATAAGTAAATAAGAAGGATTAGAGGCCATCATCAAGGCATGAAGAGTTAAGGCTTCATCTTCGGCAATCTTTCCAAAACACTCTATGTCACCTTTACGCATAGCTACAAGTAAATCCTGTAGACGTCTGTTTGCTTGATCATACCTTGGACTTGCGAAAGCATTATTCTCCATAAGCTGATGTCCTGCAGTAGAAGAAACAGATTTTTCATCTTTGCTTACTATAAGTATGTCGTCATGAAATGATTTGAAATCGTCGTGAACCTCCATACCATAAGGAATGGCAAATTCATCATCACTTCCGTTCACAAAGTCTGCTTTTCCCCACACAGACCAATGTGGAAAAACAGAACGAGCAGCAGACCCTGAGCCCAACCTCGACAAATAAGAAGCTTTACGATCAAATAGCAAGTCATCACTTAGCGAGCCGAATAGCTCATCCTCAATTGAGCAAAGACAAAGTGCTAAAGCTGACATTGATGATGCAGATGAAGCAATGCCTGCAGAATGTGGAAATGAATTCTCAGACTCTATATCCCATTTCAATTGTTTCAAAAACGGATATACAGGCAAAAGCTTTTCAAAATAACTAGAAATCTTCTTCGCAAAAGCAGGCTGAGACTCCCCGTGAAACCTAAACGTTATATCAAATAAATCATCGTGATTCTCTCGAGCTTCGTATGAAACCTTGGTTTGCGTGAAGGCATTATTCAAGGTCATACTAATAGAAGGATTTCGGGGCAACTGGACACCATGTTTTCCCCAATACTTAACAATAGCTAAGTTTGAAGGGGATTTCCAGGTTACAGTCCCTGATCTCAACTTGTCCGATTCTACCAAAAGCTTTGAATTCGAGTAATCAATCATCTGCAATAAATTTTCTGCAAGTTAGTAATTCAACAATCCTTAATTAAGTAATAACAACATAAAAAAAGGGTTGTTAAAAACAACCCTTATATAATTTTTATTTTAATACGTTTTATTTTCCTTCCTCCTCTGCACGTTTAGCACGTTGCATTGGGTTTTCTCCTGAACCACCCCTTCTACTACGTCCCTTGTACAATTCGAATCTAGACATTTCCTTCCTTGCTGGATAATAATTATTACCAGTATCCACATCTGCTGTTTCCAGGAAAGGATCCAAACTTACTTGAGTAAGCTCTTTTTCAAAAGTAAATACCTTTGAAACCTCCGCTTGATCCATTCTCCAAATCTCCGCTGGTATTCTTACTTCTTGTGATGAGCCATCTTCAAAATCAAATTGTAGAATAACTGGCATTGGTATTCCTCCCAGGTTTTCTAAAGTAATTTCGTAAAAGTTATAACCACCGTCTATTAACTCCTTCTCGTCGTCAGACAAGCTGTTATAGTAACGATTATATTCCTGTACATCAAGTATTGTATAATCAAGTGGATCATAAGTTGTATAGAAATCTACCAAACCCTTATCAACTTCGTTATAAACAGGCGCTTCTTGCGCATCATAACGAATCTCTGAAATATTTTTAGGTGCAGCATCACGCTCAGCCTTTTTAGCTACAGACTCCACTTCAGGGTTTTTTGTATCCAAAGCAAACCATTTAACATCGTTTATAGCTATATCTACATGATCATTTGTATAGAACCAAGATCTCCAGAACCAATCTAAATCTACCCCTGAGGCATCTTCCATCGTTCTAAAGAAATCAGCAGGTGATGGATGTTTCATCATCCATCTATTAGAGTATGTTTTGAATGCATGGTCAAACAACTCAGGCCCCATAACCGTTTCCCTTAAAATATTTAAAGCGGTTGCTGGTTTGCTATATGCATTATTACCAAATTGGAAAATGCTCTCCGAGTTAGTCATAATAGGCGAAATATTTGACTTATCTCCACCCATATATCTTGTAATCTTATAAGCAGCACCACTTCTAGAAGGGTAACCTCTTTCGAACTGTTGCTCTGTTAGGTATTGAAGAAATGAATTCAAACCTTCATCCATCCATGTCCATTGACGCTCATCAGAATTAACAATCATTGGGAAATAGTTATGACCCACCTCATGGATAATTACACCTATCATCCCATATTTTGTTCTAGCAGTATACGTTCCATCTTTTTCTGGACGTCCAAAATTAAAACATATCATAGGGTATTCCATTCCTATAGATGCAGCATGAATAGACCAAGCAACAGGATAAGGATAATCAAATGTAAAGTGAGAATACCACTTTAATGTATGTGCAACTGCCTTAGTAGAGTATTGCTCCCAAAGCGGATTTCCCTCTTTTGGATACATAGACATAGCCATTACAGTAGTTCCATTCTGCTGCTTAACTGCCATAGCATCCCAAATAAACTTACGAGATGAGGCAAAAGCAAAATCTCTAACATTCTCAGCCTTGAACCTCCAAGTCTTATTTTTAGTAGCTTTTGTTTTTTCGTTCTCCTCAGCCTCTGCTTGAGTTACGATAATCACAGGCTCTTCATATGCTGTACGGGCTTCCTCGAACCTTTTACGTTCTTGTGCCGTCAAAACATCCTTCTCATTAGTCAAAACACCAGTCGCTGAAACATAGTGATCTTCAGGAACAGTAATAGATACATCATAATCTCCAAAAACAAGCGCAAACTCACCTCTTCCTAAAAACTGTTTGTTTTGCCAACCTTCATTATCTGTATAGGTTGCCATTCTTGGAAAGAACTGAGCAATAGTATAAAGGTAGTTGTCATTTTCCTCGAAATACTCATAGCCAGACCTTCCACCAATAGCCATTCTGTCGTTGATGTTATACCACCATTTGATAGAAAAGCTAACATTGGCGCCAGGTTTCAGTGGACTATCTAAGTCAATTCGCATCATTGTCTTGTTGATCACATAGTTCATCGCTTTGCCAGAGGCATCTTTCACATGATCTACTTTAAATCCTCCATCATAGTCGGAATACTCCGGACCCATAGCTGATTTCAACTGCCTAAGCGACGACCTTTCACTTATTGAGGAAGTCTGAATCTTATACGTATCACTGTCCTTAGCACGAACATTCTGGTCTAGTTGAACCCATAAATAAGTCAACACATCCGGCGAATTATTGGTATACTTGATAGTTTCTTCTCCATAAACACGCTGATTACCATCATCAAGCGTGATTTTCATGTTATAATCGGCCTTTTGCTGCCAATATTCGTGCCCAGGAGCCCCAGAAGCGGCCCTGTATGCGTTTGGAGTTGGAAGAACATCATACAATTGTCTAAATCGATTGTCATTTGTATTTGTTTCTCTCTGAGCAAACACACTAGTGCCAATGATTAAGGCAAAGAAAACTAGGGAAAACTGTTTCATTGTTGAGAGTTAATCAATATTGTTCCACGTGGAACAATCCTTGTATTTAATTAAAAAAAATAATATTAATATTTATAAACCCCTTCGTGGTTGTGCTTAAGAAACAAAGCGCTACTCCCTTTAAAGCCTTTTACTTTACAATCAGCGTTAAACTCGTCAGCTAATTCAGAAGCTTTGAAGGAATTGGTAGCCACAGCCACTAGTCCTCGATTGTCTTTAGCAGGCCTAAACAAGGTATTAATACCATAAGTCTTGGCTTTTTCTGCGAAGGAAGTTTCAAAAGTATCTAAAGATAAGTTTTCGAGACTAAAATTCGCTTCACTAAATGCAAGAAATAAGTCTAAATTTGACTTATATAGGATTAAAGCCAATTGAGTAGTCAGATTAATTAAATTATCTACACTCCGACGCTCTACTGGAGACTCAGAATCCAAGGGCTTCTTGGGCCCTACACACAATACAGAAGAAAAGCCCTGAGGAAAACTTATTCTCTGATATTCTTTAATAGAAGAGCCATTATACCCGACTATCATTCCACCGATTAAAGAACAAGCCAAACTGTTGTAAGTTTTACCGTCTAACTTATCTTCGAGGCAGTCTCTCGTATAATCAAACAAATCCCTTTGTTCCAATGATCGTTTATTGAAAACATTGAAAGCAACAACAACCGCAGCTAATACAGGGCCTACCACATTTATATCAGTATCTGTTGGGATTTTGTTGTAAACCTCTAACCTAAATGCCGATTTCAGACCAGATCTCCAAGGAAACTCCTCCCAAAGCTTAGTTATATAGGAATTTAAATCAGATTTATCTGAAGGGTTTTTAAAACCATAAAACAGCAGTTCATTCTCATTATCCCCACTATTTTTGGGAGTATGCACGATATCAATTCCTATTGATTCAACTGCATAAGATAGGGCAGAGGTCGAAAAACCGAAATTGGAAATAGAAGCAGGGGAAAAATACTTAGTGCCAGCATTCATAGGTGTCTATATTAATTATGATGCCAAAAATACTAAAACGGGAAGTAAATAATACCTAAACAGGCTTATAAAGACTAAGGCTTTTATCTTCTTGCTTCCGCATAAGCTCGGACTCCTGTTTCGTCTTGTCTGGATAACCAATTAAGTGTAATAACCCATGGACTAAGACTCGTCTTAACTCAGTATCAAAATCAACATCAAGAGCAATTGCATTTTCTCTTACTCGATCAACAGAAATATATATCTCTCCATTAATAAAAGCATCTTCGGCATTGCCAAGATCAAATGTTATTATATCTGTCAGTGTGTCGTGATTCAGAAAATCAAGGTTAATTTTATGAAGAAACACATCTGAGCAAAAAATATAATTTAAATCTATAATTTGATTGTTCTCTAATTCTGCGACAGCGCTAAGCCACTTAGAGATATTCTTTTGACTTATGTCATTAAAAACGAAGTCTATTTCCTCCACATGGTAAGAAATAGACTGATTATTATCTTCTAAAGCAGAAAGATCAGGAAAGTCCACTTATTTTAATTTTCGTTTAAATATCAAACTCTAACTCAACAGTGCGGCCACTGTCGGAGTAATTTAACTCATCTGCCAAAGCTTTCATAATATGAACGCCTCTTCCTCCGCAAGTAAGTATGTTTTCTGGAGAGGTTGGGTCAGGAACGGCGTCGTAATCGAATCCATTACCTTCATCACTTACCCGAAAATACAAACGACTTTCGTCTCCGACAAACTCTACAGCTACATGTTTCGAAGCATCAAATTTATTACCATGGCGTACGGCATTAGTAATAGCTTCAGTCAAGCTTACTAGAATTTCTCCAAACTTTTCTTGGTTTAAATTAAAAGGTTTGATAAGATTACGCAGATCTCCTTCAATAGTATTGAAAGAATCCTGATTAGATTCCAGCTGAAAGTTGCTAGCACTTTTACTGGAATTCAAAGACTCCTTTGAATTAGAAAGCAACATGTATAAGAGTTAAAGATTTTTAAGTAGACTAAGACTTAAGCAATTTGTAAAAAATTCTGCAATTTGTCAAGTCTCCGTCACCAATATAGATAACATGTATTTAACTTTTTTCCTTAACATACTCGTCTGTAAGCATCCTGTAAAACGGTTTAAGGTTTGGTGAGGTAGACTTATACAAATTCAAGGACTTTTCTTTTGCTCTTAAATACTCTTCTAGAGCTGGGGGCAACTCGTTCTTATATTGATCTGCTGATTTAGACTTCCGTTGCTCATCATATTCTTGCTCTCGCTCAGCCTTTTCGTGCTCGAGTAATCTAGTAAGAATATCCTCTTGGCGTTTCATCATTTCATTTGTAAGTCTTTTATTAACCAGCTGCTTTTCTTGCTCATTCATTTGATCAATAATTTGCTGCAGTTCCTGACTTCCTTTTCCTTGTTCACGCATTTTCTTCTGCTTGGCTTCTAAGGCTTTTCGCAGGGCAGCTTGTCTAGCGGCCATCTCCGCAAAATCCTTAGCGTTCATGCCCTCTCCTTCCTCACCTTCTCCTTCTTTGCCTTCCTTACCGTCTTTCATTTGCTTATTAAGCCCTTTCTGTCCTTCTGAAATCTTATCTGAGGGTTTCATTCCTTTACCTCCTGGGTTGTCGCACATTTGAGCACCTGGCATCATTGAGGACATGTCTTGTTGCATTTGCTTCATAACATCACTAAGCATAACTGCAAGATCATTAAGGTTCTTCATAACCGTTTGCTGAGCGACAGCTGCTTCACCAATCTTGCGTTCCTCTAAATCACCAATAGACCCTTCAATATTGTTGTTGATAAGACCTACTTTCTCCACAATAAAGGTCTCTATCTGAAACAAGCGTTTGCTTAAAGCCATAAGGCTATCCTCTACAATCTGAAAATCCTTTTCTATCTTGAATTGATCTTGAACGAGCTCAACATATCTAGGCGTATTAATTGTTGTGCTTCCAAACAAATCTAAAAGATCTTCTTGTTGAAAAGACAATCCCACAATGTTTTCCAAAAGCTGTCTCAAAGCATCCATGTCTTCTGACATCTGCTCTTGTTGCTGAGATTGCATACTCATAGACATAGATGCTGCTTTTTCGCGCATCTTTTCAGCTGCACTTTTTTGCTTTTCAGCTGCTTCTTTGTTTTGCTCCTGATTAAGTTGCTCTTGACTCTCCTGCATGTCTTGCTTTATGGATTCGTTCCCTTCATCAAGCATGTCCATGTCCATGGGCTTTTCAAGTTCTTTATTCTTCTCTTTTATATCGTCTAATGATTCCTCTAGTTTTTCGAATTCTTTCTGTAACTCTTCTTGTTTTTTGCTCAATTCTTCATTGGAAGATTCTTGCTTCTTTGTCTCTTCAGCCAAGGCCTCCTCTTTATCGGCTAGTTCTTCAAGCTTATCAACAGCCTGCTCCATCTCATACTCTAACTCGAGTTGTTTAAAAAGCTCCAGCATCCGCTCCATTTCTTTTTCCATGTCTTCATCAGAGTTCTCAAAATCCTCAAGTTTCTCCAATGCTTCGTCTTTCTCCAGCTTCTCCATTAACTCTTGAATGTCCTCCATAAGTTTTTGCATCTCCTCGTCGAGTAGCTCTTCAAACATCTCCTCCAGCTTCTCCTGTTTCTCTTCTATTTCCTCAGAGGGCTCATTGAATTCTTCTTGATTCTCTCTGTTCTCTTCAAAAGCGTCTTTTGCTTCGTTGATCTTTTCCTCGATCTTTTTCTGTTCCTCAAGTAGCTTTTCTAATTCCTTTTTGTCTTGCCAATCAGCTTCTTTTTTTTGTAGAAGTTTCTCTTTAAGGTCTTTTGCTTTTTTCTGTATTCGCTTACTATCTTTTATCGCTTCCTCTAGTTTGTCTTTGATTAATTCCTCTTTCTCGTCTTCTTGCTTTTTAAACTCATCAACACTAGGCATTTTATAAATCATATTTCTCGTACGAGTAGATTTAGATCCATTGATAGCATCGTTATCCCATATCTCGAAATAATAAACTACTTGCTCACCAGGAAGAAGTTTGGCATCAGAAATATTCCAGTTATAACTATACCCCTCAGACCTGCCTGAAACACCATCTATGGGCTCACGGCTAAGGGTCTTTTGAACACCCTTTTGATCCAATACTTGATATACAAATTCAATGCGTTTAATACCGTAATCATCCGTTCCTTCACCTATAAAATACTTTTGCTTAGTGTTCACGGAGTCAACAAAAACCTCAAGCTCTATCTGTGGATACTTATCCTTTACGGTATTTATAAAATAACTAAGCGAATCGGCTATGCCTAAATCTTCACTCCCTAGAAAAACATCATAAACACTTGATTTATAAGCTTTTAAACTTATTGAAAAGTAATTTTCTCCTTTTCTATCTGCTTTCACTAGTTCCTCCTTGTTAAAGGAAAAGAAAACTTCGTTACTGTTTTTAGTATCAAAATCCCACCGTATTGATGTTCCTACAGGAACAAACAGATCTCCTACTGCAGATATTTTCTCATCTTTTTGTTTGGTATATGCAGGGTAGTCAAGGTATACATCGAAATTAGCAATGCTAGGCTTTAATAAAACGTCCAAATCAAATGACTTAGAGCGCACCTCGCCAGATACAAACTTGAATTGTTTACCCTTTTGGACATTCTTTATTGTAAAAGCAAACTCGTCTTGTCCGGTTCTATCCATCTTATAAGAAAAATCATCTACCTCTACATAAACATCTGAAGGCACTGAAGTACCGACTGTTTTTACTTGTAAAGAATAATCTTCAAACTGAACAACATCAAGGGATTTATTCAGTAAGTAAAAGTTAAATGGCATTGGTTTTTCATACTCCTTGTTAGGATTAACAAGCCTTGTTGTTGAATCTGCTATCAAAGAGGGATCTGCAAATAAAAGAATTAGCAGAAACAGAAATGGAGGAAGGGCATATTTTAGGTACTTTCTGTTTTTATTTAAGTCAATTGCTTTTGGAAAGGATATAAGTTTTATTTCATCAGACTTTTGCTCTACACCTGCCAGCAACAAGGAATTATCATTTTGTCCACTTGCCTGATCTCTAAGCTGAAGAATATTAAGCAACTTATCCTGAACAGACTCAAAGTGCTCACCGACAATAGATGCTGCTTGTTCATGAGAGATTAACCTTCCTAGTTTAAAATATTTTGTTAGCGGTACCACTACCCAAACAGCCAAAGTTGTAAAGATGCTCAGCACTAAAAACACTAGTAACCCTAAACGAATACCATTGCTGAAATAAAACTTATACTCTAAAAAATTGATCAGCAAATAAAACGGTATAGCAAAGGCAAGAAAAAACAAACTTCCTTTGATAGCCTTATTCAAATAATACTTTCGAATAAATTTGTCTAAATTTTCTATTAGATTATTATATGCTGACATATTTGCTTGATTATTCTATTTAATTGAATACTGGAAACTGAGAATAGTAATCTTGTAAGACTGGATCTTTCTCTTTCTCTTTTATCTCCAACATTTTCAATTTTAATTCAGCCCCCATTGACGCAGCGTCTTGCGGACTTAATTCTGGATTGTCTGTTTTGCCTAAACCGAACAAATTAAAATACAAATTATTAAGGGCATAGGTTGAGGCTATCTTACTAAGAAAATCAGAATTATTGTCTAAAGATATTTTTAATAGAACGCCGGCACCCTCCTCAATCTGATCAGAGTTACCCAATATTAACAAATTTGTATATACCTGCAGAAAATCTACAAGCTCATAAGAGCTAAAGCGATCCATGGCCTGCATGAAAAAGTTTAACTTAGCTGTGGTCTCATTTTTAAGGTAAATATTCCCTACCGACAATAACAACCTATCGCTTTCGCTATTCTCTAAAGATGCTGCTATTTCAGCAGACCTTGGGCTATTAGTAAAAGATAAATAATCTATTGCCGCAGAGATTACATTGTATGACTTATCGTTTTTGATTATATGCTCCGCCAAATCAACACTATTCTTGTCATCCATCCTTATCAGAGCAGATAAAGCCGCAGATCTAACCTCAGAGTGTGGATCGTTCTTAGCCATCTCATAAACACCAGACAATAAAGCAGTATCATCCAACTGCTCTAAAGCAAGTTTTCTAGTGACCCAAACCCTATCATCTAGGGCAAGATCAATTGCTTCGGCCTTAAAGGATGTTGATTTTATGAGTTTTTGAAAAGCTATAAACCTATGCTCAAAGGATGAAGCGTGTTTTAACTGAACCAGATAGTCTTCATCTTTTTTATCAAAGTGTTTTATGGCTAGCAGCGTGTTTTCTGGATCAAATATTATTAAGGCTGGTTTAGCCTTAAGATTGAACACATAAAGATCTTCCCGTTTATTTAAAAATCTTTTAAACACCTCTTTACTTCCATCTTTGTAAACAATTTCAAAATCTACAGGAAGTTGAAAAATAGAGGGCATCTTCTCGTTAGAATGTGTTTGTCGAATCTTTACTGTTAATTCATTATTTGCGGAATCAAAGCTCTTATTAATATTTAGTGTTGGTTGCCCTGAGCTTAAAAACCATTGATCAAAGAACCAGTTTAGGTCTTTTCCGGTGACCTTTTCAAAAGCTAAACGCAATTCATCAATCTCTACCTCTGTATATGCATTATCTTCCAAATATCTCTTACAAGAAGCAAAAAAAGCTTCATCACCAACAAGATATCGCAGCATGTGAAGTACTAAGCCTCCTTTATTATAACTATGTGCATCAAACATGTCCTCTTTATCATTATAACCATAATGAATAAGTGGGTGCATGTTGTACGTTAGGGAGGATAAGTAAGATTCTTTCTCATTTAATTTATGAAAATCTGCCAACTCCTTACCATACTTGTGTTCCATCCACATGTATTCAGAATAATTAGCAAAGCCTTCGTTTAGAGTTAGGTTTGACCAACTTTCACAGGTAACTAAGTCCCCAAACCAATGATGCATCATTTCATGAGCGACAATCTTCTCATTTACATCAACATCAATAAGGTCACGGTCGGTCCCATTCATAAATTCTCCGAAAATAACAGCCGATGTATTTTCCATAGCGCCAGAAACGTAATCTCTAACAACTATTTGAGCATACTTGTCCCAAGGATAGTCAACCCCTAAGGTTGTGGAAAAGAACTCCAGCATTTCAACAGTGTACGGAAAAATGTCTCTTGCGTAGTCCTCAAACATAGGTTCTACATAGTAATCCACATCAATATCTCTCCATTTATCCTGGACCTTTGAAAACGAACCAACTACAACAGCAAAAAGATAAGGAGCATGACTTTTTTCTTGAAGCCAATGATCTGTACGCATCCCGTTTCCGTTATCCTTTGAATCTATTAACAATCCATTAGATAGGGTAACAAACCTATCCTCAACCGTAAGCTTTACCTCCTGGCTAGTTCGTGCATTAGGCTTATCAATAGTCGGAAACCACTTAGAGTTATGCTCTGTTTCCCCTTGGGTCCAAATTTGCTGAGGTTTGTCTCCAATTCCAGTTGGATTAATGAAAAACAGACCTCTATCTGAGCTAATAGCAGCGCTACCTCCTGTTTTGGAGGGAAAGGCTATGTAGTCTATCTCAATTCGAATTGTATCATCGCGTGAATATTCTTTATCAAGAGAAATAACAAGATCTGACCTATCTATGTAATCATAAGATAACATAAAACCAGTATTTAGATCTTTCACACTATTAACCTTAAAGTTGACAGCATCTAAGCTCAAGGTTGAACTAGTATAAAAACGTGGTTTTAATGTCAACTGGGCCGTGCCAATTACACTTTCCTTTTGCCAATTGAATGAAAGATCTAACATTGTATGAATCAAATCAAACGATTGGTCTGAAGCTGGATTATATGGATCTAACTCTAAAGGCTCCTCAGAGTCTGGAGAATAATCTGTTATTTCAACTGGGGACAACTCTACTTCCTCTATTTGTGCCTCTTGCTCATTAGTAGTTTTCCGCTGTAGATCAGGAAAAAGAGCTGCAAACTTAGAATTACATGAGACCGTAAAAAAAACAAGTAAAAAGATCAGATACTTTGCCTTAATCATTGAGAATTATTTTTCTATCAAAAAGTACAAGTGGGTTTATTTAATTTTTTCATATGAAAAACTATCACAAAATAAACCCTTTTTGGACTTATTCGCGCAGTGAAAGAATAGGAATTACAATTTTAACTATTGGCATACTCTTTAATGCTTATTTCAAGTGGAAAAACAATAGACTTCTTGAGTCAAAAATAATGTCTTTGAACAAGGAAATTATATTCCAAAAACAGCAGGTGGATAGCACCAAACCAATAGAAATTAAAGCCGAAGCAAAACAAGCTAGAACAGTCAAAAAGCAAAGTCAGTTAGATAATAAAAAAAGGAATACTAAAATTAATCTCGCTGTAGCAAAAATAGATGACCTATTAAAATTTCAAATAGACTCTTCAACAGCCACGGCTATTATCAAAAACAAACATTCCTACACTGAATGGAGATCTTTATGTAGTAATAATCCAGCCTGTTCAAAACTATTAGAACGTAAAAAAATCTACTACTGGATAGATTACTCTAAGTTGACAATTAGCATAAACAAAGCTGACAGCGTCCAACTAAAGCAATTAAAAGGAATTGGATCTGTGCTATCTAACAGAATAGTAAAATACAGAAACCGCTTGGGTGGCTTTGTCCAAAAAGAACAACTACTTGAAGTTTGGGGATTGACGGCTGAAACATATGAAAAAATAAAACAGCACATCACAATAGACTCCTTTCCTAACAAATTATCTATTAGTCAACATTCAGAACTATTTATAAATCATCCCTACACACCATACTCTATAAGAAATCAACTGTCTAACTATTTAGAATTCAACATCGAGAAAGTTGACAGTATCAATAAAATAGATTTACCATATCTAAAAGATAGCGTAAGGAACAAGCTCTCCAATTATTTTGAATAATCATCCCTTCATAAAACTAACTCCCTTTGTTGTAGGTGGAATCCTATTGGCTGATTTTATCAATTATATTAATACTCCCCAATACATCATTTTAATGCTAAGTATAGGTGCATTACTAATGGTGCTTAAGTATAAAAATCCAACCACAGTATTAGTTCTTGTAATAATCCAATTAGTCGGAATAGGATTATTTGTCCGAGGAATCGAAATAAGGGAATTTAAAACTGCTGAGTATCTATCACCTGGTGAGTATAATATTACTGGACTTGTAGAAGAAGTAAAGACAGCAGAAGATAGGGTAAGAATCCACATAGTAACCAGATCTATCCAGAAACAAACCACTCTAGATATAAGATTTAATATAGTATTATATGGCTATTGTGAAAAGCTTAGACAACTAAAGAAAGGACAGCAGGTGGTGCTTAAAAACATAAGGCTAAAAGATATTAACAAATCCTGGAATCCTGGATATATATCATGGCTTGAGCAAAAGAAAGTAAAAAAAGTTATTCACTTAAGTAAGTGTTCTCGTATATATCAAATCAAGGCTTTAAGCGCGAATAGTTTTCAAAAAAAGAACGAACAAATAAAGAACATCCTACAGAAGTTATATCCAGACCCTATAATAAGAGGAATAATGGAAGCCTTGATTTTAGGAGATAAGAGCAATATAAATAGTGAAACTAAAGAAGCCTATATAAAAACTGGAGCCATACATATACTTGCTATTTCAGGATTACATGTTGGTTTAATATTTGGTGTTCCTTTCTTTTTGATTCGATTATTGACAACAAACCGATTTATAGTTTATTCGGGATCTATGTTAGTAATTATATTATTCACAATACTAACAGGTGCAGGTCCTAGTGTAGCGAGAGCCTCTTGTATGTTAGGTCTGTTTTCAATTGGTAAAATATGTAGGAAAAACATGAACGTGTCGAATATTCTATTCATAACAGCAATGATATTGAGTATTGTAAGACCATCTATTATTTATCAGATAGGGTTTCAATTATCCTTTTTTGCCGTGTTCGGTATTATAAATTATCAACACCATTTAAAATCAATATGGAAGCCCAGATTTAAACTAACTGAATATCTCTGGCAACTAAATGTAATTTCTATTGCTGCGCAAATTGGTACAATAGGACTTAGTTTATATCACTTTGCTGCTTTCTCTCTGTTGTTCCCTTTATCAGGACCTATAATAATTCCTTTAGCACCAATTATTCTCATTGTAGGAATGTCGAGTGTGGGGCTTTATCCAGTCAATACTTCGATAGCGGAATTACTCGCAAATTTTAATTCCCGAATTATATCGTTTCAGAATCATTTACTCACAGAAATAAGCCAGTTAGAGGGTTTATATTTAAAAGAGCTTCATGTTGGCATAATAGAGGTAATCATGTACTACTCTTTTATAATTTTTTTTGCCATTTCTTACAAAAAACTAAACTGGCTAAAAATACTACTAGCACTTCTTTTTATGATATGCTTCAGTATAAGCGAAAAAAAAGCCTTCAGTGTGATCTGAAGGCTTTTTTTAAATGTGTTTGTCCAAAAATTCAGAAAGACTTTCATTGAATTTGTCACTCCGCTCCATCATAGGGGCGTGACCACACTTATCAACACCTATTAACACAGAACCATTGATTAACTCATTAAACTTTTCTCCTACAAAATAAGGCGTCACTTTGTCCTCTTTACCCCATATAATAAGGGTTGGAGCAGTTATATTCCCTAAATCATCACCTACATTATGCCTGATAGCTGATTTTGCGGTAGCTAGTATTCTAATAACTTTACCATTGTCGTTTACTGTTTCGTAAACCTCATCAATAAGCTCCTTTGTGGCAACAGCTGGATCGAAGAAAGTATCTTGCGTTTTTTGCTTTATGTATTCATAATTTCCTCGCTTTGGAAAAGTTGAGCCCATTGCGGATTCAAATAAACCAGAACTTCCTGTTATAGTCAAGGAATTCACTTTCTCTTGATTCGCTAGAACATATAGTAAAGCGACATGTCCTCCAAGTGAATTACCTAAAATATTAATATCAGAATACCCCTTGTGGATAACAAAACGCTCCACATACTCAACAAATCCTTTTACAGATACTTTACGTATAGGTAATTCGAATATTGGCAACAAAGGAACTACAACATTGTATTTATCACCAAAACCTTTAATTATCCCATCAAAGTTACTTAGAGCTCCCATTAAACCGTGTAGAAGCATAAGAACTGGCTTACCCGGATTAGTCTCTATAAACTTGAACTCACCCGCTTCATATAATTTCAAATCCATCTTTATAATTTGGTTATAGTTATATAGCAATTAACAAAAGGCAAGCAAAAATACCACAATTTAGTTATTACCCAAACACCTTATTTCATTGAAAAAATAAAAGGGTATAAATTATCACGCCTAGATGTCCGAAATTTTTAATTATACTCTTTTATATTCGCAAAAAGAGCTCAGTATATAAAATAATTGGTCTCTGATCTTAAACCATTTTTATCTCCTAAATATGGTTCCACACTTCCTAATCAAATTATCCACATTTTTGTGGAAAACCTGTGGATTAACCTTTAATCCATTGATTTATAGTAAATAATTTTTTTTAAACAGGCTATTGTTAATATCCTCATTCTTTAGATAAATAACTCTTAAACCCTTAATAACAAAGGATTTACGAGGTCGTTAAAAGAAAGTTCTTTTAATCCAACTTAGTTACAGAAAGTTACTAACGCTTTATTAACATTATTTGTTAGTTTGTAGTAAATAGTGGTCAAATCGAAGTAAAGACATCAATAAAATAAGGGCAACCGCCTGGTGCGCAGCTCCGTAAAAAACGGGAACTGATCCAAAACAATTCACAATAGTCAACACACCTAACAGGAACTGAATAAATAGTACCAAAAGAAATATTTTACTATATCGATTAAGCAAATTCCTTTTATTCAGATAAAATCCATAAATAACAGAAATCATCAAAAGCAGATATGCCATTGATCTGTGGAATATTTGAACATATGCTTTGATTGATGAAGATGGCTCATAGTTAACTATTTCTGTTTCTAAGGATTGGTTCATAGTATCAAGAGCCAATAAAAATCTATCAAAGTTTACAAAAATCGGAAAATGTGGATGTAGCAATCCTGCTCGCATGCCTGCCATTAGTCCACCAAGAAGTATTTGAATGAATAAGATAAAAAGAACAATACGGCCAAATTTTATACTTCCTAAGGCATCCTTGTTGATAATCGACGAATTTATTGCTGGTATAAACTTAAAGCTCCTCTCTGCCTCATCGTTAAGACTGATCAAGTATGTTTTATACAAATAGGCAATCAGCGTCGTTGCTATACCAAGGTGAATAATCAACTTATAAGCACTTACCCAAGTCCTACTATCATCATTAAGGCCCGAGGCGACCATGATCCAACCAAAGGTAGCTGCGCATATAGCCAAGAGTATAACTACCCCTAGACGGCCTATAATTCGCTTCTTAAGCCTTTTCTTGAAAACAAAGAAGAGGAATGGGAAAATAAAAGCAAAGCCCATCATACGCGCCCAGAGGCGGTGAAAATACTCCCAAAAGTAGATAACTTTAAATTCCGATACGTCCATATCAGCATGTAAGCTTAAATATTGCTTACTGGCGTGCACTTTATATTTTTCAAATGCTTCATTCCATTCTACCTCATTGAATGGAGGCAATGTTCCTTGTATTACGGACCATTCTGTGATAGAAAGACCTGAGTCTGTAAGCCGGGTAACTCCTCCAATCACAACTTGAAAGAACACTAAAACTACTCCTAAGAATAACCAATTAGAAACACTTCTATCTGATTTAGCCATTTATCTGTTTTTTTCTGCAACAAAGATAATAAAGCGATTTTTACGAATTTTCATTTTTTAGTAATTGTAATAAATACTCTTAATTAAAAATTTATAAAATCCCTTATTATTATTAGTACTGTTAGTTTGGTGTAAATCTTTTTTGTCATCTGCTTTACTTTTTCAAATGTGCCTAGTTATATTTATTTGCACACATTTTACAAACAGCTTAAAGTCCTGATAATTATAAACTTTTGTAGTTTATTAACTCTATGTTGGGGACTTATTCCGTTAGTAAATTGTTCTATTAACAGCTATTTATAACTTGAGTTTAATTGTGAGGAAAGTAGTTGGTTTCCACAAAAAATCAGCAGAATGATATCATGTTAAAATGAGCTGTGTAGTAATTGGGGAAAACTGTTAATAAACACCCCACTTATTAATAGGTTTTCCAACGTAGTGTGTTGGTAATAAAATCAACTAAAATGCTGATTTATAGGTTCTTATTAAAAACAGTTTTTTTTAACTTGTTAATTAGCTGTAAATCAAAGAAGTAATCTGGACGACAATGATCAACCACATAAAAGTCCAGAATAATTTATATTTAGTATAGATAAAGAAAAACATATGTGTGGGAGAATTTCATTTGCGCCAACAGAGCGAAAAATCAAAAAATTATTTCCGCAACTGGGTAAACAAGACCAGTTGAAGATATCCTATAATATTGCACCATCTCAACATACCTATATAATAAAGGATTTGGATGATTCTGCTCTACATCATTGTTTATGGGGTCTAATTCCGTCCTGGGCAAAGGATACAAACAAGAATGGCTTAAATTTCAATGCAAGAGTAGAAGGTATTTTGTCAAAACCTACCTTTAGGGTTCCTTTCCGGAAACAACGGTGTTTAGTACCTGTTGATAGTTTTTATGAGTGGCGAAAAGTAGATAAAGAAAAATTTCCATATCGATTTAAACCAGCAAAAGGAGAAATTATGTATTTGGCAGGAATTTGGGATCAATGGGTCTCTTCAAATGGATACCCTGTGCAAAGTTTTTCCATATTGACAGTACCAGCAAATAACTTTGTTTCAAAGCTGCATGATAGAATGCCGTATATTCTTGAAAATGAGGAGATGATAAAAACTTGGATGGATAAAGGAACTACCATGGAAACCCTGGGTGAACTAATTCAATCAGCTTCAGAAGAGTTTTTGACTTGTTACAGGGTAAGTAAAGCCTTGAATTACCTGAATAATGATACTGTAGAACTCCATAAACAAGAACCTGAGATTCTAGATCTTTTTTCGCAATTCTAATTAAGATTCAAAGCTCAATAAAGAGTCTTGAATAGCTTTGTTGAACAATGAAGCATCGTTCTCTAAAAATTCAACTTCAATAGGTAATACAAAAACAGGTAAGTTGTTTTTTACCAAAAACTCCTTGTGTTCATTTAAACGCATTGCATCTTTTTCAGTAGTAATAATAACCTTCTTTTGTTTGTGCATTCTATTGAAGTATGTTAGCATGTTTCCTATGTCATTAGGCGTAAAATCATAATGATCTGGAAATTCCATCTGAACAATTTCGGATACTTTCGGTTCTAGGTATTGAATAAGGTAATCTGTGTTTGCAATAGCAGACAATAGAAGCACCTGAAATTCAGTGTTTATATTAAAAGTGTATTTAGGATCAAACAAATAATACGGTTTGGCGTATTTGAACTTTGAAAAAAAGACTTGTTGTCCTTGATGTGGGTCTATCTTTTTGACTATTTCCTTGCGTTCTATTGGTGTTATTGTTTCAGGGCATTTGGTAACAACTATAAGATCAGCCCTTTTATAACCAGACTTCGATTCTCTGAGTCTTCCACTAGGTAAGTAAAAGTCATCATAAAATGGCCTATTATATTCTGTTAATAATATGTTCAGATGTGGATTAACAGCTCGATGTTGAAAGGCATCATCAAGAAGAATGGTTTGAAGATTCGGTTGATCTCGAACCATTGAAATTATGCCAATATCCCTACTTTCAGATACAGCAACCATAATGTCAGGAAACTTTCGTTTGAACTGTAAAGGTTCATCTCCAGAGTCCTTAGGTTTTGTTTGTTGAAATATTTGAAGATATCCCGACGTTTTACGTTTATATCCTCTGGATAATGTACCTATATTGATATGATTCTTCAATAAACGAATCAAATATTCGATATGGGGTGTCTTACCAGAGCCACCAACCGAGAGATTACCTACAGATATGACAGGCAAACTAAAATTAGTACTGCTCATTATATCTTTGTCGTAGAAATAATTCCGGATGGTTACAACAAGGCCATAGAGCAAAGAAAATGGTAAAAGAAAAAGCCTTATTATGATTGATCTTAACATCCTATTATTTTTATTCGCAGAAGTAAATTTACTTAGAATCGTATGATAAACAACTCTAAACTGCTAAAACAAAAGATATTTAGACTAAAAAGGTTGACCGTTGTTCGATATTATTTTTTCAAAAAAAGATACAGACGTATATATATCGGACTAATCACAATTTTACTAACAGGAACACTCGCTTTTTTGTCTGTTATAGCTTTGTTTGTAGCTGTTTATTTTGAAGCTTTTGGCCCAGTTCCTGATTATGCAGCACTTTCATCTATCAGAAACAATGAAGCATCCGAGATATATGCTAAAGATGGGCAGCTTATAGGACGTTATTACAAGGAAAATAGAATCATTGCGGATTCTGAAGAGGTGCCTCAGTTTATGTTAGAGGCACTAGTAGCTACGGAGGATGAGCGATTTTTTGAACACAGTGGTGTGGATCCCAGAGCATTGGTCCGCGTTTTATTGAGAACAATTATATTAAGGGATCGCAGTGGAGGAGGAGGATCAACACTTTCTCAACAATTAGCTAAAAACCTTTATCCAAGGACTGATCATGGCTTCTTAAGTATTCCTGTAGTTAAGTCTAAAGAGATGATTGTTGCCAGAAGATTGGAGCGCATATATTCTAAAGAAGACCTGGTTTTGTTTTATTTAAACACGGTTCCTTTTGGGCGTGATATATATGGTGTTAAAGTTGCTGCCAATCGTTTTTTTAATAAAAATGTAGACCAACTAAAAGTAGAGGAGGGCGCTGTACTGGTAGGTATGTTGAAAGCAAATTCGTATTACGATCCTGTTAAAAACCCAGAAGCTTCAAAGTCCAGGAGAAACATAGTGTTGGGGCAGATGGCTAAAAATTCTTTCTTAGCACCCGACTTATTAGATTCATTAAGAGCCCTTGAGTTACAAGTGGATTATATAGATATCACCGATGAAAAACAGCGGGCAGCATATTTTAAGGCACATCTGGAACAAGAATTAAAAACCATACTTAATCGAGCAGAAAATCAGGAAGAATTAGATCTGTATACGAGTGGATTAAAGATATACACCTCTTTAGATGCGAAGCTTCAATCGATGGCAGAGGCAGCTGTGAAACAGGAGATGGTCCAAATACAAAAAGCCTTCGATAAACATTGGAAGGGGAAGAGTAGGATTACGAATGACATGCTTTATAAAGCGATGCGGAAATCTAATCGATATAAGCAATATTTAGCATCGGGCTTATCCGATAAGGCAGCAAGTAAAAAATTCAAAGAAGACATTGAATATAGATATTATTCCCCAACAGCAGGAAAATGGCGCAGTATTACAAGAAGCCCCTTGGATTCTATAGCTCGAGCATTAACAACACTGCATTGTGGATTACTTTCTCTAGAAGCTGAAACTGGTGCAGTTCGTGCCTGGGTAGGAGGAATTGATTATGCCTCTTTTCAGTATGATCATATCAAATCCAGAAGACAGGTAGGTTCGGTGTTCAAGCCCATAGTTTATTTAGCAGCTTTAGAAAACGGTGTAGAACCCTGTGAGTTTATTCTTAATGAACAAACTACCTATGTGGATTACGAAAACTGGACCCCAAAAAATGCAGATAACAAATACGGAGGCTATTATTCTATGCCTGGTGCATTAGCTAATTCAGTAAACACAATGGCGGTTGAGTATTTATTCAAGTCTGGCATAGATACTGTTGTGGATTATGCCAAAGACTTTGGTTTAGAGGGAGTAATTGATCCAGTTCCATCTATTGCATTGGGTGCTGTAGAAGCTTCTGTACAAGAGATGGCTGGGGTGTATGGAAGTATATTGAATAATGGTCAAAAAACAGAGCCGTATTTTATTGAGCGGGTTGAAGATGCAGAGGGTAGGCTTATATATGCCCGAAAAAAGAATCAAGTAAAAGAACAGGTTGTTTCTGCTGAAAATGCGCAATTGATGCGAGAAATGTTGAAAAATGTTGTGGATAAAGGCACTGCTCAACGGGCCAGATTTAAATATAATGTACAATCTGCAGCAGCTGGTAAGACAGGAACAACTTCAGACCAAGCTGACGGATGGTTTGTTGGCTTCACACCTGGTTTAG
>JBELIG010000199.1:0-6159 GCA_042091035.1 Sphingobacteriales bacterium
GTTCATCCCGAAGATTTAGGATTATTCAATAATTATCTTGCTGAAACGATTAATTCAGGAACTGCATTCGATACAGAGTTTCGAATTTGTGTGCCCGATGGGGAGCAAAAAATGTTAAGATCTATTTGTAAACCCTTATTCGGAGAGGATGGAGAGGTTATTGGTATAATGGGAGCCACTCAGGATATTACATCACAGAAACAATTTGAAGAGGCTCAAGTCAAGTATCAAAGAATTAAAGCGATAGGAGAAATGTCTGCATCTATAGCGCATGATTTTAATAATTCACTACAACAAATGATGGGGAATTTAGAAATTGTAAAAAATAAAAATGATTTCTCTGACTCCACTCGTGAACGATTAAATAATATTGGATCTATTATAAGTAATGTAGCTGAAAGAGTCAGTGCTTTGCAGGAATTTGGTGATACCAAACACGATAACAAAAATGCAAAACTCATTGATTTTAATAAATTGATTGAAGAAAGTTTGAGCGAGTCACGCCCCCTATGGAAGGACGGTATGGAAAAAGAGGGCTTGAGTATAAATGTAATAACTGATTACAATGAGATTCCGAAGGTTTATTGTAGTGCAGGGGATTTCAAGTCAGTGATTTATAATTTAATCAAGAATAGTGTAGAAGCAATGCCGGAAGGTGGCGATATTATTATTAAGACTGGTATAAGAGATAAGGGTGTATTCGTAACTTTTACTGACACCGGAGTTGGTATGAATAAAGAATCCCAATTTAAAGTTTTTCAACCCTTTTACTCAACAAAAGGATTCAAATTGGGCAGAGGCTTGGGAATGAGTGGTGTTTATAGCACTATTAAAAAACATAGAGGGGATATAGTTGTTAGATCATCTGAAATATCTAAAGGCACTACCATTGAAATGGTATTGCCAATAAATCACCAAGATGAAATTAAAATGACAACTATTAATGAATCAAAAAACAAAGAGGTATATAGTGTTCTGTGGGTAGATGACGATACCCTCCTAACAGATTCACTCAGTGAATTAGTGGAATTGACGGGTCATAAATGTGATGTTGTGAATAGTGGAAAGGATGCCCTAGAATATCTGGATAAAAATAGCTGTGATATTGTATTCACTGATATCGGAATGCCTGAAATGAATGGGTGGGAGCTAGCAGATCTAATTAGGGATAGATTTGGAAACAAAATAAAAATTGTAATTGTAAGTGGATGGAGTGTTGAGGAAAAAGATAAGGAGGCACATGGTATTGATTTCGTTCTGCAAAAACCCTTCACATTAGAAGAACTAAACCAAGTTTTTTTAAAGGCCTAATCTTACTTAAAAATAAAGTTTACATCCAAAATTATATGAATAAATTTAAGCTTTTATCCCTCGGTCTAACCCTTCTAGTTTTGTTCAGTTGTTCAAGTATTAAAAATCAAAAAAAAGGAGCTGTTCAGCCTGAAAGATTCAATTTTGAAACAGTATTTACTACAGCTAAAACAGTGATAGTATTGCCCTGCAAAATTGACGGTGCCACTAAAAACTTTTTGTTTGACACCGGAGCAGATTTTAGTCTTATTCAGCGAGACTCTACAAGTGGAAAGACTGGATCTTATGGTGGAGCATCTAAGCGGAAAATGCAACTAGGAACAGAATATGTAAAATCTATGAAGATTGGAGACGTAGAATTTGAAAATACGTTTGCAGGGAACGGAAACCTAAAAGGCTTAAAAGAGCAAATCTCAAATTTTGGCGGTATTATAGGACAACCAATCATACGTAAAGCGAACTGGCTAATAGATTATCCTAACAAAAAACTTAGGGTCTCTAACGAAAATCTAGTTGATAAAACATTTGAAAAAATAATTATTAAAAGAACGGGAGGAGCACCTTATACGTATATTTTAATCAATGGAATTGAGCACAAGGTTTTGATAGACTTTGGTTCTTCATCGGAATTTAGTTTGCCGAAAGAATCTAAACTTGCCAAGCAACTTTTACAGCAATACGAATTTGAGGATAGCGAAAGGGAGCGATATACTCTTGGTGGTCTCCAAACAATTAAAGAGAAAGTAGGAATTATACCTTTAGTAAAACTGGGGGATATAGAATTTAAAAATATAAATGCGAAAATCGGTGTTCAAAGCCAAGCAAGAATAGGGATTAGTTTTTTTAAAGATTGCATTATTTACATCGATAATATCGAGGGTGATTATAAGATTAAAAAGTAGAACGTATTAACTTTTAGAGAGATATTTGGGGCTTAATTGTTACACTTTTATTGGCTTTTTTTATTTTTATTGAGTCGAGAGATAATCTTGTTTAAAGGATATTTTTTATTCATTTTATTTGACTAAACTAGACTTTTCAGAAATGAAAATATCGAATATCTGAATTTAAAACTGACTTAAAGCTATTATGCTGATCTTTTATAAACCTCTAAATCATTAAAATGAAGCACCTGCTTTTTCTGTTTGTATTTGTGTATGTAGTAGTCTCCTGTGAATCCAATCCTGATAAAATAAATCATGATAAAGTTATCGACTTGTTAACAATCAAGTATAGTGGAAAAGCTGATTCTGTCCAGTTTGAAATGATTGATGGTCTTAGTCAGCATTTAAACCAGGATTCTATCTCAGGAACATATGGAGCTGTATTATCCATTCCAAATCTAATGGATGCAGTATTTAGCTATGAAATAGTGCTTTTCTCAAAGGATTCAATTGGACAAATGTTTGAAATGCAGCCTAGTCGGGACTTGCTAACATTGAATAATAAGAAGGCCATTGAAAAAAATGAAAGATTTTTGTGGATTGGGGATAATCGAAGCCACTTGCATCTGGATAATAATGATCTTCAAGGTACCATTACAAGTAAAAAAGTCAAAAGTGACTTTTTAGGAGAAGAGCGAGAAATAACGATATACAGGCCCACAAATGTTGGCTCAGATATTCCCTTGATTTATTTTACTGATGGTATGGCTGTGAAAAGTTATGCGCCTTATGTTGATTATCTGATTAATACTAAGCGAATAAGTCCTGTGCAATTAGTCGGCGTTCATTCAAGCCGCTCCAATCGATATAAAGAGTACGTAAAAGGAGCTGATGGAAATGAAGCATTTGTCAATCATGAAAAGTTCTTCTTCCAGGAAGTGATGCCCATAGTGGAGCAGGATATTCCAAATTGGAATGGTAAAAGGTACATATATGGTTTCTCAAATGGAGCAGCATTTTGTATGTATGCTGGATTAAATAAACTAGATATGTTTGAAGAGGTAATTGCCTTCTCAATAGCAGACTATATTACACCAATGGCTCAAATGATAAATCCAATAAAATTTAAATTGGACCAATATCCGAAGTTCTATATGGGAGCTGGTAAGTATGAAACAAGTATATACCGATCCAATCGGAAGTTTGTGAAAAAGATGAAGAAGAAAAAAATTGACCTGAACTTCAAGGAATTTATTGCAGGACATGACTCTAATGTATGGCATCATGAATTTATGGAATACGCAGAAAAGCGATTTAATACAGGGGAATTATGATGCTAAGAGGAGTGGATTTACATTGTATGAGTCAGTGCTTAAGGTCTAATGCATAAAGGCAGAAGCAGTGTCAAATAAATCAAAGTGATGTTTATCCTACTTTGATATTAAGATATAGTGTTTTTTAATCAACGGGCTTTAAAGTCGAAATACATATAATTCAAAGATGCAAAAGACCACATATTTTTAAATAAGTTTCGTTTGCGCTTAAGATTGGTTTTTTTTTCTTCCAATAGTAGCTGTCAATGAGAGTAATCATTTCCAATAATGAATTCCTAATCTGCTTCTCTAATTCTGTTTTGAAAAGTGTCTATTGAGTTTATAGTATCTCTTTAGCGCTTTTAATTCATGGGGAATATTGTTTTGCTGGTCCCAATATTTGTACTCAGATACTTCGGTTATTTATGTTTTATACATCAAACTCATTAGAATAAGGAATAGATTTAATTGAAAAACTGCGATTAGATTTGACTTACACAACAGTGATATACTTCGAATTTTTGTATTCAATGGCTTGGCTTGAGCGCTGAAATCACTACCTTTAAAAGGGAATTGTTGAGCGAGCTGCAAACAATCCACAGGATAACTGGGACAAAGTATATAGGAATCTAGAGGTCCTAGACGTGTTAAAGCTTGCGATAATATCGAAGCTGTAGTGTGTTGAAATTGACAGAGATGTACACGCGTAAAGCCAGCTAGGACCACAAAAATATAGATCTTGAAAAATATTATAGTAACTAAAGGGCAAATTCTACAAGGCAGTGGAGAACTAAACTCAAAGATCTATTTTGTGAAATCGGGTTTGCTTAGGAGTTATTCTATAGATAAAAAAGGAAAGGAACATATTTTTATGTTTGCTCCTGAGAATTGGACCCTTGCAGATTCCGTGAGTCCGGAGACCCCAAGTGAACTATTTATTCAAGCATTGGAAGATTCAGAAATTGTGGTTCAGGACAAGAAGCTTGAAAACATATCCAGTGCAGAACCTTTAGTAAAGCGTATCGATGTCTTGCAAAAAAGAGTGATCATGCTGATGAGTTCTTCAGCCATAGAGCGTTATGAACACTTCATTGAGACCTACGCTGATATTGTCCAACGCGTTCCCCAACGAATGATTGCATCTTACCTTGGTGTAACACCTGAGACTTTAAGCGCGGCTAAAAAGGACTTATACAAAAAGTCTAGGGATTGATTTCTTATGATATCTTAATGGAAAGCAGCAGCATTACTTAGATATTTGTTCTCAGTAATTGGCAAAATCGTGGCACTTCAATGGAAGCAGGTATTCCTAAGTACCATTTAATTTCTTTTACTGATTTTTAAAGGCTCTACGCTTAAAAGAAAGGAGTTTTTGAATACTTGTTTTAAAGGAAACAGAAATTACTGAACAATAATTAAAAAATACTTATGACTAGATCAAAAGAGCAACACCTTGGCCAGACTCCAGGCAAAACAACTTTTCCCCGTTTTTTTAAATTTATACTTATTGTTGCTGGATGGCAGACCTACCGTTTCTTTGCAGCAATAGGGTTCGGAGATATTGAATTGTTTGGTGGTAGCATACTGCCCAATGCATGGGTGATACCAATATGGCAGGATACCATGACAGGTTTGCTTGCGCCATTCATTGTATATATGTTAGCAAAAAGACCTAGTATTCTTAGCTATGCACTGGGTGTGTCATTTTTCATATTCGGTATTGTAGATTTTACAAATGGCTTGATTATCGATGCGCTTTACCCTTCCCTTAATGAAATACCAAAAGGAGCTATGGCCGCATGGCTTAGTACCAACATGTTATTTGAAGTGCTAGCACTTGGCTTGTTATTAAGTCCAAAGATTAGACGTTATTTTATGAGTAAGCATTAATTGCTGATTTCAATAAAAAATATATATATATGAAAAACTTGACGATACTATTGAAAACAGCCGCTATCCTATGGATTATTTGGGGTCTTGTGCACATTTTAGCAGGAGTACTGACTATGCAAGGAATATTAACCAATGACATTGCTGCTTCGATTGCAGGAATTGCAGATGCAATTGACTCAGAAACATTACAAATGAATTATCCAGAAGCCGCCGGAGCAATCATAGGGCAACATGGTTTTAACCTCTTTTGGATAGGAATAGTAACATTCATTTGTGGATTCTTTATTTGGAAGGGTAGTAAAAATGCAATTTTCCTTGCTGCAATAACAGGGGGATTAGCAGATTTGGGATACTTTTTATTTATGGATTTGGGCGGATACGTTAATTTTGTGCCAGGATCTGTAATGACAATTGTTTCTTTATTGGCAATTGTTTTGAGTTTTTATGCACACTTAAAAACGCGTAAATAGAGATTTAAAGAGTATAAACTGTACATATTAATTTATAGGCATAAAAGCGGCTTGAGTATCTATTCAAGTCGCTTTTGTGTTTATTTGAACTTGTGAAACAGGGGTTTGGATTTATTTTCCTTATTCTATAATTGGAGAAGCTTATCGAGAAAATACATGAATTACCAGAAATAAGAATAGATGTTAGCATGGGATTAGAAAGGGGCAAGTATATACAAGTTTTAAACAAAGGAGTAGATTTTGGTCCAAGTGCATTCTTCAAAAATGATATGGATGGCAGATATTGGT
>JBELIG010000200.1:0-6136 GCA_042091035.1 Sphingobacteriales bacterium
ATGGTCTTCGCCTTAGCTGGCGACTCCACGATTACAAGATGCTTAGACATAAGTGCAATTTGGTAGTGTGCAAAACTTTAAAAACACAATATTATAAAAGTATGTTTATATATCGCAAAATTGTCAAAAAAGGATTTCATTTTTTAAGAGTATAAGTACTTAAACCACTCTAAAAGCAAGGTTCTATCCTATTGATCTGATTTATTTTCCTCGGAAAAAAAAGTTTTATCATTCAACTGATCGATCAGATTCTTTACATCTAGGGGAGCTTTCGTTAGATGCCTATGATACATTATCATAACAAAGAATGTCATATCATCTGGATGTTTCAAACCAGCAGACTTAAGATAATGAGAAAACCTAGAGCCTTCATAAAATTGCCATTTAATTGTAATCCACCGACCCAAACTAAAGAATAACCTTCTTGAAGCTTCTTTTTCATTTAGACTAATGAACTTAACTTTATTTTCCCTGCTTGTAAGTCTGTCAAGCTCAATGAATGCATCTGCCATATCCTTAGGAATATAAATCCCGTCAATTTGACTTTTCTGAATGTTTTTTTCGTATTCCTCAGCATACCTTTTTGCATCTTCACTTTGCCCTGAAAGAAAAAGAGGAAAAAAAAGTGCAAACAAAATTAATGTTGTCAATCTCATTGGTAAGTTGTGATAATTAGTGCTTTTTCTCATAATTATATAGTATTCCAAAACTATTGAGTGCATAAATACGAGCTAAAAAATAACGAAAAACTGCCTATATTATTTGCTTCCAGACTGTATGACGCCTAACCAAAATGCTAAAATTTTAAAAAAAAATCGATTTAGTTAAACTTTTTAGTGTACATTTTGAATTATCAATAAGTTCAAAGGAACTAATTAATATTAGCTTTTTAGAATCAAAAAAATATTTTATAAGGAATATTTTTTATACTATTGCAACCAATAGGTAAGTTTTATACATTTGCCTGTTATTGCAGTATGCATAATTCAAAAGACAATTAAGTCAAAACTGGTTTTTGTATGTATTGGACATTAGAACTTGCTTATCACTTAGAAGACGCGCCATGGCCGTCCACTAGAGACGAACTTATTGATTACTCAATCCGTTCGGGAGCACCAATTGAGGTTATAGAAAATCTTCAGGCAATGGAAGACGAAGGTGAGGTATATGAAGGTATCGAAGATATCTGGCCTGATTATCCAAGGAAGGATGATTTCCTCTTCAATGAAGATGAATACTAACCTCAGAACAAGAAAAAAAATTAGCTGTCTTAATCCAAAGACGGCTTTTTTTTGGAACTTATACTATTAAATATGCTTTGATTAGGTGTTACATTTTTTCAAGTGATGAATCATGAAATACCTGAGTGAACTTCTTCAGATAATTTCCAAAAGGCAATTACAGAAAAGTGATTTTTTGGAAACCGAGCATCTTGAGCAAGCTGACAACTTGTTTTTCAAGTTCTACTTCGGTTTGAAAAAAGGAAAGGTAAAATCAGATCAAGATGCTGCATTGATGCTTTATGGAGATAAAGCAATTAATGAAAAATACCGCAAACTGAAATCAAGATTCTACAACAAACTTATAAACAACACCTTACTGCTTGATCCAAGTAGTTTCAAACTTCCACCAAGTTACTTGGCCGAGGCACAAGTCAGAAGAAACATCAGCTTAGCAAGTTTATTCCGGTCAGTCGGAGCTCACGCCAACGCTTTAAGACTATGCAAAAAGGCACTACTATTAGCAGAGAAATACAACGACCACCAAGGTACTCTTTCATCCAGTAGCTTACTTGCCGATTTGTACATAAAGCAAAACTCATTCAAAGAAAGTGCGCTTGTATCAGAAAAACAACGCAGTGCATTAGAAAATATAAGCATAGAACTCGAACTAATAAACGAGCATAGAATACTGAATCAGTTGCTGAAATTCGAGTACCCAATTCTAAAAACAAGCTTATCTGATGGGCCTCAACAGAAATATGTAGCCAATGAAAACTCTTTTTCCCCATTGGCACTCAAGACGTATTATCAGAATAAGATTATAAAGCACGGTCTAAAGGGAGCCTTCAAAGAAATCACAACATTATGCAATATCTTTTTTGAGAAAAATAGAAAGGAAGATCTGAGGACCGAAGATCTCTATTACTTTATCAATTGGAACTTCATAGCCCAGAGTAAGACACTGCAAACGAATAAACTTTTGGAAGAATTGTCCGCTCATATAAGCAATAAGAGATTCAATTACCATCAAAAAGAAAATCTTACTCTAAGCCTCATTAGCCACCTTTTGAAGCAAAATGAGATTGAAGCTGCTATTAGGTCATTCAATATGATTAGCCCTATTTTCGAACATTCAATAAAGATAAGCTCTTCTGCAAAGCTGGAAGTTTATTATTACATGCTTCAGTACTTTAGAATAAAACAGAATATTTTAACCCCTATAAATAGGACAAATAAGTATGCTACCATTGATGGTATGGAGGAACTAACACGGATTACTATGCGGTCAACCGATGTCAATAAAGTTTTGAAGTTGCAAATAAATCTTATTGAGTTAGTGTCCATTAGAAATCGCTACTTATTGACTGCAAAAATTGAACAAATACGAAAACTCCAAACCAGTGAAACCTTAAAACTCCCTAAGAGAGCAAGCCAACTTATAAAAGTTCTAAATCATTGGGAGCGTCAGGATTTCAGTAAACTTCCTGTATCTGTCGAAAAAGAATTTAATATTTTGTGTGAATCTAACTTTTTAAACAGCCAAAATCTAGATACCTTCGAGCCTGTAAATTATGGGGATTTAATAAAGCTAGTATTTGAGGCCCACTCAACAGCTGTTCCCAATTTATCATAAATTTGAGTGATTAAAATCAATAGAGTTTGGATAAAGGAATTATCATTGCAATTGACGGTTGGTCTTCTTGTGGAAAAAGCACCTTAGCAAAAGCCTTGGCCAAAAAGCTAGCTTACGGCTATATAGATACTGGTGCTATGTACAGAGCCTGCACGCTCTATTTTCAATCAAAAAATATTGACATCTCAAATGAAGCTGAAGTTGCAGTTGCACTAGACAATATAAAAATTGGATTTAAATCCATTGAAGGTAAAAATACAACCTTCCTTAATGGCAAAAATGTTGAGGATGCTATCCGAACAATGGAAGTATCTAATATGGTCAGTCCTGTCGCAGAATTATCAATGGTTCGTCGTGACTTAGTTCGCCAGCAACAAGAAATGGGAAAAGATAAATCAGTTGTGCTTGATGGCAGAGATATTGGAACTGTCGTTTTTCCTGAAGCAGAATTAAAAATATTTCTAACTGCTGAAGCCACCATAAGAGCTCAAAGAAGATTTGAAGAATTGAAGGCAAAAGACATAGACATAAGTCTAGAGGAAGTAATTCAGAACTTAAACGAAAGAGACCACATTGACTCTACTAGGGCTGACAGTCCGCTTAAACAAGCAAAAGACGCACACCTTCTTGATAATTCCCAGCTTGACCTTGAGGCCTCCATTGACTATGTAATCCAGCTTATTGAAGCTTTATAAAATTGAAAAAGGTGCATAAATGCACCTTTTCTTGGCAAGAGGGACATAACATTAGTTATGTACACTCTAAATATAGCTATATAAACATCGTTTTTCAATGTTTTTTCTGATAACGGCACATATTATTTGGAAAGCAGCAAGATGAAGCCTCTGTGTTTTGTGTCTCGATTTAATCTATACAATTCCTTCTCTGCCTCTCCTCTAGTAGAAAAATTACCTTTTATAATTTTAAAATACCGCTTAGAGTCTAAGTCTATAGTTTTAATAAACACATCTTGCATTCCTTTGCTATCTAAACTTTGAAGGTATCGAGTTGCATTACTTCTATCCACGTACGAAGCTAATTGTATTCCATAACCTTCCGTAGTATTGGAATATTCGAATCCAGCATTCGCATTTACTTCAGGAATTACTGTTGAAGCAGAATTATAGCCAAATAAAACCACCGGATCTTCCTCTACAACTGCAGTTTCGATTCCTTTCGAACGCAACTGAGATCCTCCAGCGATAAAATTAGAACTTGATGAAGCAAATGTTCTTGTAGGCTGCACTTTGGCTTGCTGGTAATTAGCCGATTTAGCTTTGTAAGAGTAGCTATTAATTGGAGCATTCGGATTCGATTGATATAGGGTATTCTGCTTGTCCGATTTTGAATAATCGCCAATTGGACCAGATATGGCCTTTTTAGAAAAGCCTACATGCTCAATTATTACAGCTGCTTTACCATCCAGCGTTAGGCCAATTTGATCTGCAGCTATCCATGAAAGATCTAAAATACATTCTGGACATTCCTTGGCAAAAGGACCTCGATCATTTACACGAACATGGACTACTTCCTTTGTTCTTCGACCTCCTTTATCCAATCGAGTAACCTTAAGAATAGTACCAAATGGAAAATTCCTTGATGCTGCGGAGTAGGTCATTCCGTCATAGATTTCTCCATTAGCAGTTTTTCGACCTTGAAAATAATCCGCATAAAAAACGGCGTAGCCAGTAATTTGATGCTGAGCAACGAGGAATGTTGAGCAGAATACTAATACAAACAATATGAGATTCTTCATTTACGGGGATTTATGATCATATTTAAGAATTGCCAAAATTAATAAAGAAAAATTTATATATAAAAGAAACTGACAATCATATACTATACATGACAAAAAAACCGTGCACAAAAGTACACGGTCTCAATATATTTTTATTTAAGATATAGAAAAATAGTTACTAATTAAAGAGTACGAAAGATTTCATTACTTTTTCCTTCTTAACTAGTTCTAGTTTTCCATTTGATTTCCTGTAAATACCGAGTCTATATTGAAGATGATGATCTCCGGATGGAAGATGAAATTCATCATACGGAATAAACAAATTGAAGGCCATATTATCGGTTCCCTCATATTTAAAAGATTCATAGGTTACAACTGTGCCGCTTGATGAAAACTTCTGATTTACATCTATAAGTGGATTTCCATTTTCATCATAAAACCAGCTTACAATCATAAATTCATCCTCACTCATGTTCTTCATATTCGCTTTTACAACAACCTCTAACCCGTCTACTTCTCCTCTACTTTTATTTATTTCCACTCTGGAATACTCTACATCACAAAGAACTTCTTTATGAATATTGAAATACTCAAAGTCTGTAAAATTATTATCAACGAAAACTCGCTCAAATGAGCCATTACTTCTTTTCTTAAACAAGCCCAATTTAAATTGAGAAAGATTGAAGCCCTCCCCTTGATGCAATTCTGCATACGGTATAAATATATCACAATGTCCAGAAAGACCGTTACCACTCATATATAGGTCAGACCCAGCAGAAACCTGATTGTTCCCAGATTTAAATTTGCCATTCTTGTCCTCTAAACGCTGCCCCTCTTCATTATAAAACCAGGCAACACATTTATAATCTCCCGACAATAGATCCTCATCTCGAATCTGAACCTTTACGCGCATTCCTACATTGCCAGACTCAGTCACATTTGTATATACCTTATTCACACTAAATGGACTGCTGTAACTCAAACCTGTATTCTCTTCAACTGTATTGTCTGTAGCCCCTTGATTCTGCTTTTGAGCTTCTTCAACAACAGAGAAATTCTTATTTACTGCTGCTGATCGATCAAAATCAGGCTTCTTAGAAAAATGATCCTTTGCCTTATTCCATCCAGAAATAACAGCCAACCTCCTATCGTTCTTAGATGGATGTGTAGGTGTTTCTATATCATCCGCAAGTTCATTCAGTGCTAATAGAGCTTCTTGTTGTGTTGCCCCCATTTGATATAGGATATAACCTGAAAACACATCTGCTTGCAGTTCAACTACATGCCTATCATTGTCATCACTCAATGTATGTCCTGACAGGTGATGCCCAATCTCATGAGCAAGAATTGAATAAGCAGTCCAGTCTGATTTTGTGCTCTGACTGATACGCTGCATGAAAGATTGATTATAGAAAATATATCTTTTATACCCCTGAAGTGCCGCTGCGGCATTAGGTACATTGGTAGCTTTTAATTCAAAATTTGCAGGGAGACCCGTAAATTCCATAATCTTCCTCAATGCTAATTCAGCATGATGATCAG
>JBELIG010000201.1:0-6125 GCA_042091035.1 Sphingobacteriales bacterium
TAGATTCTGTTTGGTTTGAGCGACCGGTATTGATCCAGAATCAAAGTTCAAAGCTCTTTGTTGCACTAACAAATCATAGTGATAGTCCTGTTGAAAATACAAGGTTGTCTTTTACTGAACTCGGTGAAAATAAACCATT
Source organism: Sphingobacteriales bacterium (assembly GCA_042091035.1). Lineage (GTDB taxonomy): Bacteria > Bacteroidota > Bacteroidia > Chitinophagales > Saprospiraceae > AM-2324. The sequence continues at coordinate 140 of JBELIG010000201.1, forward strand.
GGGGCAGATTGATATTCCGGCAAAAGGCACTATAGTTGATACTATTTCTATGAGTTTCGAGACACCGGGCTATCAGCATCTTTCTATTCAGATTTCAGATTACCCTGTACAATTTGACGATACTTTTTATGTCTCATTCAATGTAGAGCGTACCTTCAAAGTACTGCATGTAATAGACAAGAATAAGCTTGGATTGGAGCGAAGCTTCAAAAGCTCCAGTCAATTGGAGCTCACCGCTGTTGGTGTTAGTCAATTGGATTATGCTAAGATTAATGAATATGATCTTATAGTTGTTGATGAACTAATAGAAATGAGTTCTGGACTTCAGTCTACACTTGATGCTTATCTAGAGGAGGGTGGGAATTTATTTTTTATTCCAAAGCCAGACTTGCTTAGCCAATCGACGATATCCTTTTTGGCAGCTTATCAAATTCGATTGAATGGATGGGATACAACAAAGCGAGAAGTTGGTCGGGTAAATACAGAGTCTTATATATTTAGTGATGTTTTTGAAAATGCTTCTGCTAATTTTTACCTACCAGGAACAAGCGGTTCTTATGCGATAAGTGCAGAAAGGGCGAATGAATCTGTGATGATGTATAGAAATGGCATGGATTATTTAAGTGCTTTTGAAGTAGGTCTAGGTAATTTATTCGTTTTAAGTGCTCCTTTGAGAACGGACTTTAATAGCCTTACAGATAATCCATCGATATTTGTACCAATGGTTTACAAAATGGCGAGTTCTAGCAATGAGCATAGAGAGACAGCATATACTATTGGAACAGATGATCTAATTAAAATTAGATTGGATGCTGAAGCGATTGACCTAGATGGTGTATTTGCACTTGCCAATGATAATACTGAGTTTATACCTGCGCAGCAGTTCTCGAGCGGTCAGCTTGAGTTGAATGTATATGGTCAGGTTAAGCAGGCTGGGACATATAAATTAATGGATCCTTTAGAACGCAAGGTCGCGGAAGTAGCCTATAATTATGATCGTTCAGAATCTGACTTAGATTACTTGACTGATACTGAATTGGAAGCGCAGTTTAAAGGTAAAGCAAGCATTATAACGTATAACTTGAAGGCAGACTTAACAGATCTGGTTCAAAAGAATGAAAATGGATTGAGGTTGTGGACACTTTTTTTAGTGTTAACATTGTTATTTTTACTGGGAGAATCCCTTGTATTACGATTTTGGAAAATAAACTAACCGCATGAGGTATCTTATCAAAAATGCCACAATACTGAATGGTAAAGACCTGCTAAAAGGGCAAGATTTGCTTATTCAAAATAATGTACTGGAGAAAATTGGTCCTAGCTTGGAGGATACTTCGGCACAAGAGATTATGGGAAAAGACCTTTGGGTCTTCCACGGTTTTTGTGATATAGGCGCACAGGTTAAAGATCCGGGTTTTGAGCATTTGGAAGATATACATAGTTTACAGAGAACTGCGGGATCAGGAGGATATACTCAGGTTGCCGTTTTTCCCAATACGAATCCTGCTATCCACTCAAAAGCGGAGGTGAAGTATATAGCGAACTCTCAGGATAATAAAATTCCATGCCGTTTGTCAACTATAGGAGCCGTAACTCGGGATAGTCTGGGTGTGGATATAGCTGAAATGATGGAAATGAATGAAGCTGGCGCAGTAGCTTTTTCCGATGGTAGAAAGTCAATACAGATTGGAGGTGTTATGATGCGTGCTTTGCTATATGTTAAATCTTTTGGGGGCTTAGTAATAAATAGACCAGAAGATGCATCTCTTTTTCATGAGCCTCAAATGCATGAGGGATTGACAAGCACAAGTCTTGGGATGCGTGGTCAGGCAGGTATTGCAGAAGAACTTTTTCTAGAAAGAGATCTTTCTCTCTTGGAATATACGGATTCTAAATTGTTGGTATATGGCTTGTCATCTGCTAAGTCAGTTGCAAGAGTTCGAGCTGCTAAACAGGCGGGACTGAATGTCTCTGCATCTGTTTGTATTTGGAACTTAATATTTACAGATAAAGACCTTAGAGGGTTTGACCCGAATTATAAGCTAAAGCCAATGCTGCGATCAGAGTCTGACCGTAGGGCTTTGATTGATGGGTTGAAAGATGGTACTATTGAGCATATTGTTTCTAATCATGATGCTTATGATGCGGAAGATAAAAAGCTTGAATTTCCATATGCGGAGTTTGGAGCAATTGGGCTGCAGACTATGTTGTCAGCCTATGATACCTATCTTTCAGAGGATATTGATTTAAGTGTATTTATTAATGCCCTCAGTAAGAATAATAGGGCGCTTCTTCAACTGGATGCACTTGAACTGAAAGAAGGGATGCCTGTAGAGATAAATGTGTTTGATCGTGGACAGACTTGGGACTATAATGCAGCTTCCAATACTTCTAAATGTGACAACTCACCTTTATTCTTAAAGGAATTAAAAACAAAACATATTCTAACTATAAATTAATACTTATGACAGACACTAACTCATTAGACGACTTATCAAAAGGAGGAAAAAATCCTGAAACAAAAAGTACGATTATCAAATATGGAGTAATTCTAGGTTTGGTATCTGTTATTATGGCAGTACTTACCAATTTATTAGGTGGTGCTGATCCTATGAATCCGAATCCAGCGGTATCCATTGGTTTAGGTTGTGGGGGTTTTATAATCTCTATTGTTATTATTGTAATGGCTGTAAAGTCTATACGTGATAGTTCTTTCAATGACGGTAAAATTAGCCTTGGAGATGCATTTCTTATTGGTTTTTTATCTGCCCTAATTGGAACTGTAATTGCAGCATTGTATAATTATCTTAACCTTACATTGATTAATCCTGAGCAATTAGAAGTAGTTCGCGAGATGATGGAAGAGTCTATGGAGTCGGTTGAAGATGAGGCACAAGGGCTTGTTAGTTTCTTTACAAACTTTGCAACTAACCCTACGATGCAATTCTTCTCTACCCTAGTATTCGGTGCGATTTTCAACGCAATTATTGCTATTATTGTGGCAGCAATTATGAAAAAAGATTAAAATAGAGTTTAATGCATCCATTATCTGTTCGTTATGGTTTGATCTCTGGAAGTGCAGTAGTGGCACTGATGTTGGGTTTTTATCTAATCAGTAAACCACTAATGCTTAATTTTTACCTCTATCTTTTGGTTTGGTGTATACCTTTATGGTTTATGTATACTAAATCTGGTGAGGTGAGTGAATCCGGTGAGGAGGGGACTTTTCGCTCTGTATTTACCCGGGCATTCCATATATTTTTGGCGGCTTCAATTATGTATCAATTGATGTATTTTGGGGTTACCTATTTCGACGAAGAGATGGTGGATGTATTAAAACAAGCAGATATAAAACGTGCAGAGGTATTCATTCCGAAAGATATGCTTAAAGAGAGACTGAGTGAGATCAATAGATCGGACTACAGTTTTAATCCAAGAGCTTCTTTTCTTACCCTTGGTTTATCTTTAATAAAAGGGGGGATGTTGTCTATTGGCGTAGCACTAATAAAAAGAATGCGCAGCATATGAGTAAGCAAATATCAGTTGTTGTTCCTTTACTGAATGAATCTGAATCTTTGCCGGAATTGGCGAAGTGGATCGATAAAGTTATGCATACACATAACTTTACTTACGAATTGATCATGATCGATGACGGTAGTACGGATAATTCTTGGGAGATTATTGAAGAACTTAGGTCTGGGAATTCAAATATCCGAGGCGTGAAGTTTAGGAGGAATTATGGTAAATCTGCAGCTTTACATGTAGGTTTTGCAGCTGCTACCGGTGAAGTAGTCATTACTATGGATGCCGATCTTCAGGATAGTCCTGAAGAGATTCCTGAACTTAGGCGAATGATAGTAGAGGATGGCTATGATCTTGTCTCTGGCTGGAAGAAAGAACGTTTTGATTCTTTTATAAAAAATAGAACCTCAAAAGTATACAACTGGGCGGCACGCAAAATGTCGGGTATTCAGTTGAATGACTTCAATTGTGGGCTCAAAGCTTATAGATTGGATGTCGTAAAAAATGTTGAGGTATATGGTGAGATGCATCGCTATATTCCAATCATGGCTAAGATTGCTGGCTTTAAGAATATTGGTGAGAAAGTAGTACAGCACCAAGCTAGGCAGTTTGGCGAGACTAAATTTGGTATTGCTCGCTTTATTCGTGGGCCATTGGATTTACTTTCCATTCATTTTGTGGGTAAGTTTAGTAAACGTCCTATGCACTTCTTTGGTGGTTGGGGACTATTCTTCTTATTCGCTGGATTTGTGATTTTGTCTTACCTGACTGTGGATAAACTCTTCTTTGAGTCGTATGGAATGACGGAAAGGCCTTTGTTTTTCTTTGGAATACTTACGCTTATACTTGGTATGCAAATGTTTTTGGCTGGCTTCGTTTCGGAACTAGTTTCTAGAAATGCGCCCAACAGAAATAATTATAAGATAGAGAAAGAGCTTAACTAATTTCTATGAAGCGCTATGTCATACTGAGTCCTGCTAATCCGCTAAGAGGAGGTATAGCGTCCTCTTCAGAACGTCTTGCGGAAGAGATCAGGGATCAGGGCCAGGAGGTTGATATTATATCCTTTAAAAAGCAGTATCCAGATTTATTGTTTCCGGGTAAAACGCAGTTTACCTCAGATCCACCTCCAAAAGATATTCGTATCCACAGTTGGATACATTCCACTAATCCATTTAACTGGGTACAAGTTGCTAAAAAAATAGCACGCTTAAAGCCGGATTATGTTATTGTTCGCTATTGGATTCCATTTATGGGGCCTAGTTTGGGATCGATTTGCAAGCGAGTTAAAAAAAGCACTGGGGCCAAGATTGTCTGTCTAGCTGATAATTTGATTCCTCATGAGGAGACTCCAGTAGATAGCATACTGACAAGAAACTTTTTAAAACATATCGATTCTATGGTCGTTATGTCAAAGTCAGTAGGTCAGGATCTTCGAAAGTTTTCAGACACCATTCCATACACCTTTGTTCCGCACCCTATCTATGATAATTATGGAGAAAAGGCTGAGCGCACCGAAGCATTAGTCCGTTTGGGACTGGATAGCGCAAAGCGGTATATATTATTCTTTGGCTTTATTCGTGCCTACAAAGGACTGGATATATTGATTGATGCTTTTGAACAGCTGAATGATCCAAATATTCACCTAATCGTTGCGGGAGAGTTCTATGCTGATGAAAAGGTATATAAGGAAGATGTGCGTAAAAGAGGACTTTCTGATCGCATACATTTCTATTCTGAATATATACCAAATGAAGGGGTAGCTGATTTCTTTGCGGCTGCTGATATTGTTGCTCAACCTTACAGATCGGCAACCCAGAGTGGCATCTCCCAATTGGCCTATCATTTCGAAAAACCTATGCTGGTTACTAATGTTGGGGGCTTACCAGAGATTGTTGATCATGATAAATCTGGCTATGTTGTAGATGTCAATCCGCAAGCAGTAAGCGAGGCTTTGAGCGATTTTTTTATGAATGATAGATCTCGAGGAATGACGGAAGCGACCATTCAAGCAAAAGCGCGCTTTTCTTGGAAAATGCTCTTGGAAGCGCTGAGTTCGATATAAGAAACTTTGGCTCATTCAAGCCTTTCCTTTTGCCAAATAGAATGTACCTTTGCACCATATTAGATAATTATGAGAGAAGATATCAAAGCGTTGATCGCAGAAAGTCTTTACGTCAAGCAGCAGTTGCTAAATAATGAAGTGCTTATTCAAAACCTTGAACTGGCTAGTAAGTTGTTTATGGATTGTTTCAAAGGCGACGGGAAAGTTCTTTTTTGTGGAAATGGAGGTTCAGCAGCAGATGCTCAGCATATTTCTGCAGAGTTGTCGGGTCGTTACAAGTTAGATCGAAAACCACTTTTTGCAGAAGCCCTGCATGTGAATACTTCCTACATGACTGCCGTTGCTAATGATTATTCCTATGATGAAGTTTACAGCAGGATGGTAGAAGCTGCTGGCCGT
>JBELIG010000202.1:0-6124 GCA_042091035.1 Sphingobacteriales bacterium
TTCCATCTTTAAGCCTAATAATGCAAACGACATAGCCATCCTGTGATCTTCATAAGTTTCAATCACAGGCTTCTCTTTTATGTCAGTACCTATTGGCTTAAGGTGAAAATGAATATCATCATCTGACTCAAGCCCCCAGTTTACCTTAGCTAACTCGACCTGCAAAGCTTTAATACGATCCGTTTCTTTGATCCGAAGACTTTCTAGACCGGTAAAATTTGCTTCTTGGCCCATTAGAGCCAATACAACTGCAAAGGTTTGAGCTGTGTCGGGAATCTCAGAAAAATCAATGGACCAAATGCCATTTGGTTGATATGCTTTAGAACGAATGCGAACGCCGGTATCTTCTTGAACACTGTCAACACCAATCTTCCTAAACAGATCAGCTATCTTAGAATCTCCTTGGATAGAATCCAGCTGTAAGCCTTTTAAAAGTAAATCAGACTCACTTGCAAGGGCTACTAAACCGTAGAAATATGATGCTCCTGACCAGTCAGCCTCCACCTCTAAATCCATCCCAGCATAAGCTCCGTTTTGAATACGAATCTCATTACCTTCAAAGGAAGCATCGATTCCGAATTTACGCATTAAGGTTAGCGTCATTTCTAAATAAGGCCTTGAAGAAATCTTCCCTTCCAATGTAATGGATAGTCCTCCATTAAGACAGGGTGCCAGCATAACAAGTGCACTTATAAACTGACTACTAATAGAAGCATCGATAACAATCTTAGCCTCATTGCTTAGTTCCCTCCCCTTTATTTTTAATGGTGGATATCCTTCTTTCTCTAAATAATGAATATCCGCATCGATTGAACGTAGTGCATCTACCAAAGGACCTATAGGCCTTTGCTTCATCCGCTCGGAGCCTGTCAAAATAAATGTTCCTTTCTGAATCGTAAGATAAGCCGTTAGGAAGCGAAAGCAAGTACCTGCAGGACCAACATCAAGTATACAATCTTCTGTGTCTCCAGATCTATCTCTAAGAGAAGTAAGAATAGCAGTCAAGGTTTGGCTATCCTCAGCATTGGAATTATTTTTAATTCCAAATGAAAAATCAGCCAAAGCTTGAATGATGAGCAATCGATTTGCAATTGATTTAGAGCGCACTAAATCTACTTCACCGGACAAAACCTTTCTATTACATACTATCTTCATACTGATTAACTATGACCAAATGATTTCCATGGTTTCTTTTAGGTCTGCATTCAGGCTACGACCAACTGGGCAATGATGGGCTATCTTCTCAATTAATACCTTTTCTTTATCTGAATAGTTCTTTGCGGGCATATAAATCTTCATATTGATTTCTGAGATCCTACGAGGATCTGATGCCATCACTTTTTCTACCTCCGCTTTTGCACCTGTTATGTCCAGTCCCTTATCTTCTACCTTTATACCGATTGTAGTAAGGATACACGCAGCTAATGAAGTAGCCACAAGATCTGTGGGTGAAAAAGTCTCTCCTTTTCCTTTGTTATCAACAGGAGCATCGGTAAGAATTGAGTTTCCGGAACGCAAATGTTTGCATTCTGTGCGCAAAGCGCCTTTATAGATCACCTCTGAAGTCATATTATTTAGTTTATTTTATATTTTTAAGCCGAAGTATCTGTTAAAGGTACATCATCCTTTTAAATCTAAATTCAAAAATACATCTAATTCTATATGTATAAGGATAAAAAAGTAGCAGTTGTCCTTCCAGCATACAATGCTGAAAAGACTTTAAGACGAACAATTTCTGAGATTCCCTCTGAGCTTGTAGATCTGCTTATCCTTGGAGATGACAACAGTTTAGACAATACCGTTGAAATAGCAAGAGAATTAGGTATTGATGAAATACTAAGACATACGATCAACAAAGGATATGGAGCTAATCAAAAGACGCTTTATTCAAAATGTATAGAATTAAAAGCAGATATAGTAATCATGGTACATCCAGATTATCAATATACGCCTAAACTTATCCCCGCAATGGTAAATATCATAGGCGAGGGGCTTTATGATGTGGTACTCGGTTCAAGAATCTTAGGGAAAGGCGCTTTAGATGGAGGGATGCCACTCTATAAATATATAGCAAACCGCTTCCTTACCTTTACGCAAAACATCTTGGTCAATCACAAACTATCCGAATACCATACGGGGTATCGAGCATTTAGTTTGGAAGTACTTAAGGGGATCAAGTTCATGGAAAACTCTGATGATTTTGTTTTTGACAACCAAATGTTGTCCCAAATTATCATGAAAGATTTTGGAATTGCTGAAATTACTTGCCCAACAAAATATTTTGAAGAAGCATCTTCAATAAATTTTAGGCGGAGTATGAAATATGGAATTGGGGTTTTAAAAACTTCATTTATCCATTTGTTGCATCGGAAGAATATAGTCCGGAATAAACTGTATTAAGTTAACGGGCATTGAGCTTTGTGATCATCTTTCTGCCAAATACCAATAGGGCAAGCAGCAGCGTATACGTTAGTGTTGCGGTCATAAACTAATTTGATTTTTCTTTATAACGCAAGTATCTGAATAATATTTAACCTAGCCAATTTTTTAATATTTAATGTCTAAAAAAATAAAAGAGTACCTGAACCACCTGGTGGAAAAATATAATAACCCTGCTTTTATTGCAGAGGATCCGATCTGCCTGCCCCATAGATTCACCAAAAAACAAGACATTGAAATCATTGGATTTTGGGTATCTATCCTTGCCTGGGGACAAAGAAAAACTATCATAAAGAGTGGAGAACGCCTATTAGAATTGATGGATCATAGCCCCTATGATTTTGTGCTAAATCATGGCGACGCTGACTTGAAGCGATTTGAGCGCTTCGTACACCGGACTTTTCAACCTACCGATGCACTTTACTTCTTGCACTTTTTTAAGAAATACTATAGTGAAAATGAATCCTTAGAAAATGCTTTTTCAGAATCTATTCGGTCAGAAGATATAACTGTTGAAAATGGACTAGTCTCTTTTGCTAAAACCTTTTTCGACGACCCCTATGCCCCTAAAAGGACAAGAAAACATATTGCCAGTCCAATTAGAAAATCGACTTGTAAACGAATCAATATGTTCTTGAGGTGGATGGTAAGGAATGATGGTAAAGGCGTTGACTTTGGACTTTGGAATACAATACGGACAGACCAACTCCTTATACCTTATGATGTACATGTTGAACGCAATGCACGAAAACTAGGACTGCTTAAAAGAAAACAAAGGGATTGGAAGGCGGTGATAGAACTGACAGATAATCTCAAAGCTTTTGATGCTAATGATCCTGTTAAATATGACTATGCTTTATTTGGCTTAGGTGTATTGCAAAAAGATGATCCTGATATTTTACTACTACCTTAAATTATGCACGTTCCAATGAAAACTGCTTGATTAGCATTTTACCATTTTTCTGCTCTAAAAGTATAGTAGAACGGAAATTTCCTGCATTCGTTTTAAGAATCCCTATGTAGTACTTCATGCTTCTAGAATTTGAAGAACCGTGATGTAATTTTTTAAAACTACTCGGCCTGTATTTCGTGAAGAACGAATCTAAAACTTTTACTGCCTTTTCTTTATCATACACATCATCCACACGACCGATATTAATTTCTACCTGACTGTCCATATAATAAGAGAGTGTATTAACATCTCCTTGACGAAGTGCATCAGAAATATCCGCCAGATCATTCTGTACGAAGAAAAAAGAAGTAAAAAACGCAGAACACAAAATTAAAGTTTTCATAGTATTACTTTAATGCTATTTACAAAGCACCATAAACTAAGTTACAGTATTTTATTAATGTTCACAAGCTTAAGAATTGTTCACTAATCAATCTTTTTTAGTGAAAAATCCACTTAACTTTAACTAGTAAACGTAAATCTGGCAAATATATTTCCTAAAACAAGCTGGCCAAATCATTCCAAATTGTAAATATTTCTTTTTAACCAGTGAATAAAAAACACATGAATAAAGTTTTTGACAAGCTAGCTCTTATAATATTAGATGGCTGGGGAATCGGACAAAAAGATCATACAGATGCAATTTATAAAGCAAAAACACCATATTTCGACCAACTATTCAATACATATCCAACTGCTAGTCTGACTACTTTTGGGGAAGAAGTGGGTCTTCCTGAAGGCCAGATGGGAAACTCAGAAGTAGGACATCTCAATATTGGAGCGGGAAGGGTTGTATACCAAGAACTTGCACGAATCAATAAAGCTATTCGAGATCAAGAGCTTGAGCAGAATAAGGCTTTACAAGAATTGATGCAACTTGCAAAAACAGAAAATAAAAAGGTCCATCTACTTGGACTAGTATCCGATGGTGGTGTTCACTCACATATTGAACATCTTAAATCCTTGGTTGATATCTTTAACAAAAATGGTCTAGAGCGAACTTACATCCATGCTTTCATGGACGGCAGAGATACTTCACCGAAAGGAGGAAAAGGCTACCTAGAAGACGTGTTAAGCGCTATCAAAGATACACCAACAGAACTTGCTTCTGTTATTGGTAGATATTTCGCTATGGATAGAGATAACCGCTGGGAGCGAATTAAAAAGGCATATGACCTTATGGTTCTTGGAAAAGGTGAACCAATCAAGGCTAAAGAATTAATCCAGCATGTAGCTTCTTTGTATGATAAAGACCAAACGGATGAGTTCATAGAACCCCTTGTACTTACCGATGAAAACCAGGAAGCAGTTGCAAAAATAGAAGCTGGTGATATCGTACTATTCTATAACTTTAGAACAGACAGACCTAGAGAAATCAGCATTGCACTAAGTCAAAAAGATTTTCCAGAGTACGACATGCAAAAGTTAGATCTCAACTTCTATACTATGACAAAGTACAGCGATGATTTTAAGAATATGAAGGTACTTTTTGAGAAGAAGGATCTGCAAAAGACTCTTGGGGAAATTGTATCAGCGGCAGGAAAATCACAGGTTCGAATTGCGGAAACAGAGAAATATCCCCATGTTACATTCTTCTTCAATGGAGGGATAGAGAAGCCATTTGATTTGGAAGATCGCATACTTGTTCCTTCGCCTAAAGTCGCTACTTACGACTTACAACCCGAAATGAGCGCATACAAGATTACATCCGCTTTAATTGAACGGGTAAAGACTAATGCTCCTAACTTGATCGTGTTAAACTATGCAAATACAGACATGGTCGGTCACACAGGGGATTTTGCTGCGGCTATGGAATCGGCACAAGCGGTGGATAATTGCTTAAATGACCTAATCCCAGAACTGCTGCAAAAAGATTACGGAATAATACTTATTGCGGATCATGGTAATTCTGATTTTATGGTTAATCCAGATAATTCCCCGAATACTGCCCATACTATGAACCCAGTTCCTATTGTATTTGTATCCAATGAAAAGGGCGGTACAATAAATACTGGAAAACTGGCAGATATAGCACCAACAATTCTTGATCTAATGGAAATAGAAATTCCAAAGGAAATGACAGGAGAAATAATCATAAAATAATGAAGAAGGTAATACTCATATTCTTAGGGTTCAGTGCCCTCTCAGCATGTAATAAGACATCAGGAGATCAATATATACTTGCAGAAGAATACTTTGACATCCCTACCTTTATTAGTACAGAGCTGGAGCAGATCCAAGCTGAGGACATAACAAAATCAAGTTTTGACGGAACAGATACAGAGGTGCTAACAATTGGAAAAGCAGACATGTTAACATCTCTCAAGTTTTTAGAGCGTATCGACATTAATAAATCAGCCTGGCAAGGAAAATTCAAAGTAGATACACTCCGTCCTGAAGGAGCTGCCCTTAATATCCTTTATACTTCGGATGATGAAAAGATAAACATCAAAGAAGTCCGTATTATAGATAATGAAGGAGATGGAAAGATAGATGCATGTACAATAATCAAAAAAACAGAGAGTCCACTGTCCAACTGGATGCAAACAATAAGCTTTGCACCTAAAGAAAAGAAACTGGAAATACTCAATGAGTTAGATAAAAGGCTCGGAAAGGAAAAAGAATCTTATATAAAATTGGCTTACGAATGGTAAGCCTTTTTTTATGTCTACTAAGTTTCTATCAAGCTGCAGCATATAAACGACAAAGGCCCAATCATTACTGATTGGGCCT
>JBELIG010000203.1:0-6105 GCA_042091035.1 Sphingobacteriales bacterium
TCTGCCTCTCTCGAACAGTAACTTCTAAAGAAATTTAAAAGTCATTTAAAAATCTAGGAATCATCTAGGCACAATAGATACCTGTGAAATTTAATACTCAAAAAATCCTTCGAACTAAATATTACACAGATAAAAGGCGAAAAAAAGTTGAAATAGACAAATTCAATAACTTTCGATATATCCTATTTAAATTTTATATTGAGGAACTATAAAGCAACATTGTTCGCTAGATGAGAAAATTAACCCTAAACCTTTTTCTGTTTTTGCTAATGTTCCCTCTTTTTGCCCAGCAAAAACAAACCCGCTTCTATCAAATTGAAGCACCTATTTCTCAAAACACCATTACGGCTATCGCGCAGGATAAGCATGGATTCCTTTGGGTGGGCACACGTTACGGCCTGAACAAGTTTGATGGTGTGAAACATACAACCTTTCACAAAGACCCAAACTCAGGAGAAGGACTACCCAGTGATAATATTAATGCAATGATTGCAGATGCAGAAGGCAACTTGATCATTGGAACACATGGATATGGCTTCTCTTATTTTGATGTAGACGAACAAAAATTCACGAGTTACAGACACGACCCAAAAAATCCAAACAGTCTAAGTAGCAATGGCGTTACCTGCCTATTTGAAGATAAAAATGGTGTGCTTTGGATTGGAACAGAGCGGGGTGGGTTGAATGTATTCGATAAAAAAACAAGCACCTTTAAAAGGTACTTCCAGTCAGACTCCCAATCCGCAGTCAGCTTTGATAATATTACAGCCATACAATCAGATTCAGAAGGTAATATGATTATAGGAACCCGAGGACAGGGCTTGGGGATACTGCAGAAAGGTAATGATGAAATTATTCAACTAAACACAAATAATGTTCCTGAGCTGGCAACCGACATTATAAAAAATATAATGCGCTCTGATGCAGGAGAAATTTGGCTTACCACTGAAAAGGGAATCAAGAAACTTCATGTTGATGATCAGAATAATTTCTCTATCAGTAATCCATTCTCGGGAAAGGATAAGCTCTCCATATCCCTTAACAATTCAGACTTTCTTTCGATAGAGGAGTGTCCCAAAGGGGTGATCTGGTTTGGAACAGAAAACAATGGCCTATTCCAATACGATACCAAAAAGGATAAAATTGAACAATTTCTTCAAGATAATAAAGTATTAAACAGCCTGCCCTCCAACTCCATCTGGTCCATGCATGCAGATAGAGACAATATTCTTTGGCTTGGATTCTACTTTAAGGGCTTATCAAAAATTGACCCTCTCGAACAGAAATTCCGCCCTACCTATAACTTCACCGACAATAATAAAATCTATAACCTTGATCTTGTTTCCTCCTTTGCGGAGGGTTCGGATGGTACACTTTGGATTGGAATGGATGGAAATGGACTCTACCGAATCAAACCCGACGGATCAATCACCTACTACAATGATAACAGTGGGCATAACCTTGAGAGCAACAATATAACAGACATAGAATTAGACGCAGCGGGTAACTTATATGTCTCCACTTGGGGTTCTGGATTGAAGTATCTGGAAGCAGGTACAAACTACTTTACCAATCTTGAGCTGATATTAACTGAGTCTAGAACATCGAAACTCTTTAATCTAATCCTTGATAGTAAAGACCGTTTGTGGGTCAACAATTACCAAAATGGATTTGAAATCATAGATACTAAAACCAGAAAGAACCTAAGGTTTAGTTCGGGTGGTGAAAAATACTTGGGCTCAGACAAGTTCCATGGGATAGCCGAAGATCAATTTGGGAATATTTGGCTTGGATCATCAAACAATGGCATCACACGAGTAAGTATTGATGACCAACTTAATATTGTTGATCTAAAATCCTTACAGGAATTATCTGAAAGCACACAACTTACCGAGTGTATCATATCTTCGATATACGCTGCTTCAGACGGAAAAATTTGGATAGGGACAAGATCTAAAGGCTTATTCTATTATGATTCAAAAAGCCTTCAAACACACCTTATAACAGATAAAGTAAAACTGCCCAGTAATAATATTTATAGCATAAATGAAGATGAAAATGGAAATATTTGGGCAGGTACCAACAAAGGACTCATAAGACTAAATCCTGAAACATTGGAATTAGATCACTTCCAAAAATCAGATGGACTTCAGTCTAACGAATTTTTTAAGAATTCATCCTTCAAGAGCAAGTCTGGTCAACTTTATTTTGGAGGTATTTCTGGATTCAATAGTTTTTATACCGATGAGTTCATACTAAATGCTAAAAAACCTAAGGTCTACATTACCGATCTAGAAGTTGCAGGAAAACCTCAAAAAATAAAAGGGGAGAATTACTTCAACAATAGTGCGATGAATTTCAATCATCAAGACAATGATCTAACGATTAAATTTAGTGCAATCAATTTTTCACAATCCTCTAAAAATATTTATAAATATCGCCTGAAGGGATATGAAAAAACCTTTCAAATACTTGAAAACAGTCAAGAGGCACGATACCCAAACATGAGCCCTGGTGAATATACTTTTGAACTGATGGCTGCTAACAATGATGGCATTTGGTCTGACGAGAAAGTAAGTATGGATATAACAATCCGAAAGCCATGGTATTTGACCTACATAGCCTACTTTATTTATCTCACCGGGATTGCCAGTTTCTTTCTTTGGAGGCGCCAGCAATTGATCGCACGTCAGCGATTGAAGTATGATCTAAAACTTAGAAAAAGAGACCTTGATCGTATGCATGAGATGGATAAGATTAAGACGCGTTTTTATACCAATATATCGCATGAACTAAAAACCCCAGTAACCCTCATCATCAGTCCGCTAAAAAACCTTATCACCAAATTAGGTGAGCGGGCAGAGAACAATAAGACGTATAAACTGATGCTCAATAATGCAGAAAACCTGCATCGCTTGATTAATCAAATCCTGGAGATTTCAAAGATCGAAGCCGGAAAATCAAATTTTAAGCCAGGCAAACAAGACATAAATACTTTCATTAAAAATATAGGAATCAACTTTTCTGGCTATGCTGATGAAAAGCAAATTCGCTATGATATCGAGCTTCCAAAAACAAATCAGATCATTTACTTCGACCCTGAAAAACTGGAACGAGTTTTTGTGAATTTAATATCAAATGCCTTTAAGTATACTTCTAAATATGGTATTGTGAAAGTATCTCAAACCTCCAACTCAAACTGGCATTTCATTCATATTGAAGACAATGGAGAAGGGATTAAAAAAGAAGAACAGCCATATATCTTTGATCGTTTCTATCGCTCCGGAAAAGAAAATCACAAAACTGGAACAGGAATTGGTTTAGAATTGGCAAAGCAAATTGTTGAGCAACACAAAGGCTATATCAAATTAGAATCTGAACCTAATATCCGAACCATCTTTACCGTAGCACTAAAAAAAGGAAAGGCTCACTTCCCTGCCGGATTAATAAATGATGTAGATGCATCTGACTTTAAGTTTAGTGAAGAATCTGTAATAGAGCTTAAAAATTATCAAACCAAAAAGTCAACTAATAATATAAATCAGGCTATTCCAATTGCGCAAACGGCATCAACAGCAGACAAACCATTGATCTTAATTGTAGAGGACAATCCAGATCTACAAGAGTTTCTTGTTCAATTGTTTCATAAAGACTATAAAGTCATAAAAGCAAATAATGGCCTAGAAGGGTTCGAGCTTGCAAAAAGTAAAAAACCTAAGCTAATTATTACAGATGCAATGATGGATCAAATGGATGGTTTTGAAATGAGTAAAAAGATCAAAGAAGACCCAGACCTCAGTCATATCATGATCATCATGGCCACTGTAAAAAGCTCAAAAGAATCCCGCGACAAAGCATACCAACATGGAGTCGATGCCTTGATGACAAAACCATTTGATCCAGAGGTATTATTGCTAAGAGTCCGTAATTTCCTCAAGGTCAAACAAAACATTAAGGCAAATATATTCAACCCAGCTAACCTGACGGCCAATAGTGCAGACGCGGATGATTTCATTCCCTTTAAAGAAGCCGATGAGCGCTTTATTATAGAAGTTGTTCAAGTAATTGAAAACAATCTTAACAAGCCCGACTTCACAATAGAAGACCTTTGTAAGTCCGTAGGAGTAAGCAAGAGTAATCTTTACAGAAAGATAAAGTCCATTCTAGGATGTACAACCAATGAACTTATCAGAAATACTCGAATAAAAAAGGCTGCACACCTATTAAAGAATAGTGATCTTAAGATCTCTGAGATCACCTACCGAGTAGGGTTTAATGATTTACAATACTTTAGAAAATGTTTCAAAGAAGTCTATAAAATGACTCCTTCAGAATTTGGGAAAGCAGCTAAGCAAAACAAGAGAAAAATGAGCCCAACTAAAAATTAATACATTCGGCAAGTGGCTCATTTCCCAGTGCAACCCGACGAGCTGATAATAACTCAGGGTTCTTGTTCTGTTCAATTAAATAAAACTGATTCAGTTTTAAATCTTCATAGGTCGTAATCGTATTATCAACATCAGGCCAATAGACTGTCAACTTCTCAACTTGACTAGCAAGACCAAGTCCCATTTCTACACGCAAGGTATTTGCACCAAAGGATCCTCCTGAATGCAGTGTGTTATGCAATGTCTTTGATTCGCCGTTAGCCATCTTTAGATCAAACTTCAGCCTTGCTCCAATTGCAGATTGATTTGCCTCTGTTCCAGACAATTTCAAGGTGATCCAATTATTTGCTTCAAACCCTGGATTCTTCAATAGCATATTGTGGAAAACATCACTCTCTACAGCTCCACCTACTTGATGGTAAATATCTTGATCCCCGTCATTATCTAAATCACCAAAGGACACTCCATGGCCTTTTTGAATCATTCCGAAACCACCCGGATGGGTAACATCATCAAATCCGTCTGAATCGTTGTGTACATACATTTTATTAGGGACGACAGCCCACAAATTGAATTCACCCGTACCGGAGTAAAAATCATAGCGTCCATCATTATTCAAATCGCCAAAATTACCCCCCATAGTGTACAAGGACTGATCCAGCCCTTTAACAACAGTTTTCTCAAATTTTTTCCCCTCTTTATTTAAGTACAGGACCGGTTTATTCGTTGAGTTTGCTATACCCAAATACTCTTTACACACTTGGGAAGATATATTAAATGGGTCTGAATTGTCGTAAGAAAATACTAATAAATCTTC
Source organism: Sphingobacteriales bacterium (assembly GCA_042091035.1). GTDB lineage: Bacteria > Bacteroidota > Bacteroidia > Chitinophagales > Saprospiraceae > AM-2324. The sequence continues at coordinate 5,206 of JBELIG010000203.1, forward strand.
CCAACCATCATGATCATAATCCCAAAACCAAGAAGAAAACGAATAGCTTGGTTCTTGAACTCCATAGGCCTCTGCCTCATCAATAAATGTTGGTAAACCATCCTGAAGTCCCTGATGGATATAAAGTTTATTTTTTCCATGATAGACAGACAGAAATAGATCTGGCCAACCATCATTGTTTACATCTGCAAAATTAGCAGACTTAACAAATGCAAACACTTCAAGTCCAGCATCTACAGATACCTGCTGAAAACGTTCTTCTCCTAGATTCAAAAACAGGTCGGAGGGCAACTGGACTGACCCTGATTCATTGCCAACAAAAATATCCAAAAGACCATCTTTATTTACATCTGCAACAGCTACTGCACCACTTGGTTTTTCATTAAAAACACCAGCTTGCTCACTAACATCTTCGAAGTACAGACCTTCGCGATTCATCAATAAAGAATTAGGTAACTGCCCATTCTCTCCCAACCAAGCACCACGCATAATAAACACATCCGACCATCCATCATTATTAAAGTCTCCTTGTATACAATTCAATCCTCCTTTGAGTACATCCACTCCAGAACTTATACTAAGATCCTGAAAGGCTCCACCACCTGTATTTTGATAATAATGTGTTTGATCAGATAAACCATAGGAAGTAGTAAAAATATCCAAGAGGCCATCATTATTAAAATCTTCAATAATGCTGCCTCCGGCGTGATCCATAGATGCAACGCCAGACTCTAGAGCTATATTCGAAAACTTTGGAAAAGGCTCTTGGTTGTAAAATTTTTCTGGTGCTATCCGAAAACGCTTATCCATTTGAGCAGGATAATCACCTGCTGCCATACTTGAAATATTATAAAACCATATAGACTGATAATCCTTTGGATTGTATTCTAGTAAAGTTTC